>NZ_JBIQOD010000010.1:0-126272 GCF_044130335.1 Acinetobacter halobius | reverse complement strand
GAATTTATTTGAAAGGAAGCTCTTAAAGGCACTATTTCTTCCTGATAAGAAGTGGAATAAGCAAGAAGAACCTCAACTGAGGTTCTTCTTGTGATATTTGTGGGACAGCAGTGGCAGTAGCTTCCTTTTTTTTATTTCAACGTTCAGACGCCATATTTCACACGGTAGGCTTCCATTTTGGCTAACGCTTCAGTCTCACCTTTAGCCTCTAAATAATTCATCAAATCTTTCATGGTCACCAATGCATGTACAGGAATTTCCAACTCTTTTTGCACTTCTTGGATCGCAGACAAATCACCTTGACCTTTTTCTTGACGGTCTAATGCCACCAACACGCCTGCAATCTGCGCACCTGCATTTTTCAAAATGGTGACCACTTCACGGATCGCTGTGCCCGCAGTAATCACATCGTCAATAATCCAGACTTTTTTGCCTGCAACAGATGCACCAACCAAGACCCCGCCTTCACCATGATCTTTGGCTTCTTTACGGTTAAACCCCCAAGGCACACTCACACCATGGTTTTGCGACAACGCCACAGCTGTCGCTGCAACAAAAGGAATTCCTTTATATGCAGGACCAAAAACCACCTCAACATTGTTGCATTCTGTCAGTTTGGCCGCATAGCCAGAAGCCAAGAGAGACAAGGCTTCTCCGTCATTGAGTAGACCTGCATTAAAAAAATAAGGACTCACACGACCCGATTTTAAAGTAAACTCACCAAATTTAAGCACGCCACGTGATAATGCGAGTTCGATAAAAGCTTGAGGGTTAAATGTCGCTTGCGTTGTCATGCGGTGCTCCGAATTTTCAAATTGAGGTAAGACTTGCGCATGATACCAAAGAGTAGCTATCCAAGTGATCAAAAAATTTTACGTGTGGTTTCAATTAACGTAAATGGTCTACGTTCTGCAGAAAAAAAAGGGATTTTTGATTGGATTTCCACATCAGATGCTGATGTGATTTGCATGCAAGAATCTCGTATCACTCACGAACAATGGACGGATAAATTTAAACCTGAAGGTTGGCATACCCACCTGTTCCCTGCCGAACGTCCAGGTTATGCAGGCACTGCCATTTATAGCCGTCTACCCTTTGTTTCAGTCACGGATGGGCTTGGTTTTGAATTGGCCGATTCTCAAGGTCGCTTTATTTCCGCTGAATTTGACTTAGGTTTAGGCCAAACCGCACATATTTGTTCACTCTATTTACCCTCGGGTTCTTCTGGCGAAGAAGCACAAGTACGTAAAGATCACTTTTTAGAAGAATACAAACAAATTTTGAAACAATGGCGTGAAGAAAATAAGTCCGTGATTGTCTGTGGTGACTACAACATCGTGCATAAACGCATCGACATTAAAAACTGGTCAGGCAATCAAAAAGCCTCAGGCTGTTTACCGCATGAGCGTGCTTGGCTTGATCACATTTATGATGAACTTGGCTATGTCGATACTTTCCGTGAAGTTCGTCAAGAAGCAGAACTTTATTCATGGTGGTCAAACCGTGGGCAAGCCCGTGCCAAAAATGTGGGTTGGCGGATTGACTATCAAGCTTGCTCCCCTGACTGGAAAGCCCGTACAGTCAATGCTTGGGTCTATAAAGAGACTTGGTTTAGCGATCATGCACCCGTTATTATTGACTATCAAATCTAGTGAAATATCCACTTTTCACCCACACTCAGTGAACAAGTGTTTACTGAGTATGGGTTTTTAACTTACATTATCTGCCGTTTTTTGAGTCTTTTTCTGATCAATCAATCAGTGCATTATGTTTCCACGGCAAAGGGACGATGTCAGGATGACAGCACAAGGACAGGAAGCCGTAGGATGAAATTGAACAAGCTATAGTTTTAGTTTGCTCTCAAGGATGTGACAATGGACGTTGTAATGAGACCCGCATGATCAGGATGATTAAATGCGGGTTTTCTCTTTTTTAGTCTCTTCTTTTTTAATTATTATTCTTAGATTAGTATTTTAACAATTCTCTTCTTCTTGATTTCTATTTTAAATACCTTTTATGACAAACACATGACGTTTTGAGATTAAAATACGGTACTAGAGCCATCCTCTTTTTTCAGCTACTCTAAACCCAGATTAAAAGCAAAAAGGGTTTCCCATGTTGAAGGTTTATGGCATTAAAAATTGTAACTCGATGAAGAAAGCATTCGACCTACTGAGTGAATTAGGTTTGGCCTATGAATTTCATGATTATAAAAAGCAAGGGATTGATGCTATAACCGTAAAAACATGGCTGGATCAACTAGGTGCTGATCTCGTTCTGAATAAAAAAGGCACCACTTGGCGTAAACTGACCGAAGCAGAACAACAGACCGCTTTAGCTTCAGAGCAAGGATTAATTGATGCACTCACCACTTACCACAGCCTGATTAAGCGCCCTGTCATTGCGACAGCAAATGGTTTTATTGTAGGTTTCGATGAAGATGCAATTCGCGCCTTAAAGGCATAACAAAAATAAAAAAGCCGAGCAATTGCTCGGCTTTTTTAGACTATATATTAATTCACACGAATCCATGTTTGGTTACGACCTAAAGCAGCAACGCCAAGATAACCACGGAGTTCAAGCTTTTTACCCCCCGAAGTTAACTCACCTTTTAAGCTGTAAGTTTTACCATTTTTCGGATCCAAAATTTTACCATCATCGTATTTTGTACCACCGACATTTTTTAGACCATGTACGATTGTCAAACCTTTCAATGATTTGTTTTTATACGGACCTTCACATTTCGTACATGCATTTTCTTCACCAGGTGTCAGAATGCTTTGAATACTGCCAGTTAAAGTTCCATTTTTCTGCTCAGTGAATTTCACAACCGCACGCGGTTGCTTCGTTTTGTCATCAATCGTTTTCCAAACTGTGCCATTAAGTGGATCTGCTGCGTGAGTTAGAGCGGCCAATCCCAGTACGCTTAATGCAAGTGCAATTTTTTTCATTTTTTGTCATTTCCCTAGTCTAGTATAGACGACTATCATTATTAAAAAGTCACAACAATTTTTCAATTTTTCAATGTGACTAATTAGTGTAACCTTGTAAATTATGTTGGTAAATACACAAACTCAAGGTAAAACAAATAATAAAATGGAATAACTATGAAGATTGCCGATCCATGGAAACAAATTATTACAGAGCAGTTTTTAAAAACCACGATTCGAACCCCGAGTCGATTTAGCCTCCCTCCCAGTAGTCAGCGTTTTCTCATTGAACAAATGTGTCGTGCATTCCCACTCAATAAATCCGTTCAAATCCGCCCTCTGCGTCTTGCAGGCTTGCGTGCGGAAGAACTGAAAGCTGAAACCGAGGCCACTCAGCTCATTTTGCACATTCATGGCGGGGCTTTCTTTTTAGGTTCAATGAATACCCACCGCGCATTTGTCTCAGACCTTGCTGCAAGCACGCACATGCAGGTGATCCATCTGGATTATCCTTTGTCACCTGAGCATCCTTATCCTGAGGCCATTGATGCACTATTAGATGTATACCAAGTTTTATTAGCACAAGGTATACAAGCCAAAGACATTATTTTATCTGGCGATTCTTGTGGTGCAAATCTAGCATTGGCTTTAGCACTGCGTATTCGCGATGAACAACTCTCACAGGTTAGTGGACTGATTCTACTCTCGCCTTTCTTGGACTTAAGTTTAACCAGTGAATCTATTCGCTATAACCGCCAGTTAGATGCGCTGTTATCCATTGAAGCCCTTGAAACGGGCATCGAGTACTATCTACCCAAGCAAATTGATTCTGCTGACCCACTTGTCTCTCCATTATTTGATGATTTATCCGATCTGCCTCCGACTCTCGTGCAAGTTGGTTCAAAAGAAATTCTGTTAGATGATGCACAACGGTTTAGAGATAAAGCAACAAAAGCCGGTGTGGACGTGACCTTTAAACTCTACACGGGCATGTGGCATAACTTCCAAATGTTTAATGCATGGTTTCCCGAAGCCAAAATGGCCTTGGACGATATTGCCACTTTTGCTCAATCACTCGACCAAGACTAGATATCATTAGTTCAATAAAAAAAGGTCAGCCTGAGGCTGACCGAGTGAGGAATCATGAAACTGCTTTTTATTGTGATTAGATGGTTTTTACCTGTGCCAATGCTGCTGTAATGGCTTGATCTTTCAACTCTGGCCCCATATTCACACCCTCTGCACGAATGATTTCAACATCTGTCACGCCAGTAAAGTTAAACACTGTTTTCAAAAAACCTTCTTGGAAATCAACAGGGCTGTTGTCGCCATAAACACCACCACGACTACTGGCGATATATGCTTTTTTGTCACCAGCCAAACCTACAGGACCATTTTCTGTATATTTAAAAGTACGACCAGCAACACTAATGCGGTCAATCCATGCTTTTAATGTTGAGGTAATCCCGAAGTTATACATTGCTGCGCCAATGACCACGACATCTGCATCGAGGTACTGTTGAATAATGCGTTCACCTAAAGCCGACTGCTCTGCATTTTGCCCCATCAAGATTTCCGCATCTAAATGTGGAATTGGTTGTGTCGCCAAATCCAAATACTCAACTTGGGCTTGAGGATGCTTTTCTATAAGTTGCGACACAATGGCTTGGCTTAACTGACGAGACACAGAAGCATCAGACATAATACTTGAATCAATGTGTAAAACTTTCATGGGATATTCCAGACTAATCTTTCTTTAATAGGAGCATATTAAAAGAATTGCCCTACCAGAATAATGCACTTCAGTAAAACACTATGTTTCAAAAATAGAACACTTTTCCCTTTTTGTAGGGATGTTTTTACTATGATTTTAGGTGCTATCTTGTATTTCAATTTTAAAATTAATGATAATGATATTTAAATTAAAAAATAATACGAAAATAAAAGGATAAGAATATTGAATGAATTCACTAGCCGTTGCCTCTAAAAAATTAACGAAAAATAAACTTTCTCGCTATCTACTTGAAGAGGAAGTCATTATGAATTGGAGTACATTGAAAAAATGTATTCTGATGCTTATTTTAGCCTGTACCATCCATATTGCTTGGCTAGGCTGGGATACGTTTATTCTAATGAACCCTCAATACTGGCAGGTGGTCAATATCGAGTTTGTTCGCATTCAATTTGTGCTGAATTCTATTTTTTGTTTGGTGCTCTTAGGGCTGATTTACCCCTGCTATGCTTTACAGGATCGCGCATGGGTGCAACGCTTTTTACCTTATGTCGCCATCGGTATCTTTGTGATTTCACTTTGCCAAGACAGCTATTTTGTTGGGGTTTTAAGCCCAATGACCATGATTGCCTACATTTGTTTACTGACGCTGGGTTTAGTGCTGTTTAAACGCAAAATCATTTATATGATGCTGATTCCTGCCACGAGTTTTTTAGTTTTTTCAGGATATCTGAGTTTTATTGACGTTGTCCCTTACTCCCCTCTTTTTATCATTGATGGGAAGCTTTTTCTTAATGGCTTCTGGTTATTTTCGATGTTGTATTTCATTACTCCGATCTTAATCACTTGCTTAATTTTATTTGAAATTTTACTTAGCCAGTGGCGTCATCGTGAACAACAGATCCAAAGTTTAAGTCAGATTGATCCCCTCACCAACACGCTTAACCGACGCAGTATTAGCCAAAACTTAGAAAACTTACGTCATGAGAAACATTCTCCTTATGCAATTGTGCTACTAGATCTCGATCTGTTTAAAAATATCAATGATCAGTTCGGACACCATATGGGAGATGCAGTTTTAATTGCAGTCGGTCAAAAATTGAGTGAGCATTTACGTGAACAGGATATCGTAGGTCGCTATGGTGGCGAAGAGTTTATATTAATCTTAAAGCGTTCTTCGCAACATCGTGCGCGCCGTATTGCAGAACGTTGTCGGGCAGCCATTGAATCTTTGGTTATTGAAAATGAAGATGGACGTTCGATTCGTATCACTGCCAGTTTCGGTATTGCCCTATCTGCACATAAATTAAAACCCCAACAATTATTAAACCAAGCTGACAAAGCACTTTATGCAGCGAAAGCCGGAGGACGGAATCAAATTAAATGCTATTTTGAAATCGGTGCTTCTGAAATTGAATACGAGTCCAAATGCCGTGATAACCCTCATATTTCACGTCACTAGACAGCTTCTTCTAATCCAGAATGGATCCAAGCACTGACAGCAGGATGCTTGATTATCTGTTGCATATACTGCTGGCTTTGCTCAGATACGGGCAATGCATAACTCTTGAGACGCATCACCACAGGTGCATAAAAGGCATCGGCTATACAGAAATTGCCAAATAAAAAAGCATGCGCGTCTGCACGTTTAGCCCAAATGTGTTCAATCCGCGCAACATCTGCTCTTAATGCCGCATGCTTCTCCCAAAGTGCTTGACCTTCGGCTGTGCTGTATTGCATCTGAAGATTCATTGGGCACAATTCACGCAGTGCCATAAAACTACTGTGCATTTCACCACTGATACTTCGTGCTTGCGCTCTTAACGCTTTAGCTCTTGGCCAAAGTGCTAAGTCTGGATGTTGCTCAGCCAAATATTCACAAATCGCTAAAGAGTCCCAAATTCTAAATTCTCCTACATCTAAAACAGGTACTTGAGCATTGGCATGAATATGGGATAGTTGCTCTTTAAAACTGGGGTTTGTCGCATCAAAGCGAACGAGTACCTCTTCAAAGTCGATGTTAAATGCGGTTAAAACCAACCACGCTCGCATTGACCAACTGGAGGAGTTTTTATTGGCAATATATAAACGTTGCATCACCCTTCTCCCTCAGGTTTAAAAACGTTGTAATTGAGCTAAAAGTTCAGCCTCAGTAAATGCACCTGTTAAACGTAAACCGCGAATTTCTTGTTGTGAGGCATCTAAAAATAAATAGGTGGGTGGCCCTAAAATATCCCACTGGTTTAACAGCACTTGATGGGTTGCATCATAATGACTCAAATCCAGTTTAATTAAATAATACGGCGCAAGTGCCTGTTGTACTGTGGCAGATTTTAAAATACGGTGTTCAATCGGCTGACAGGCAATACACCAATCCGCATAGACATCAATCACGATTTTTTGGCCTTTCGGTGCTTGTGCTAATAACTGCTGAAACTCTGCCGCCGTACTTGCGACATGCCAATGCGCAGAGTCTGTCACTGGTGACTCAAAAAAACGTTGACTCTGTTGATATTGGCTATAGCTAATATAAGACCCGCCAATCAGCAACGCCACGATATATAACACACGTAACTGGGTTTTATTCCACATTAAACGATATAACACATAGCCAATAAAGCTTAAGCCTAGGACTAAACTTAGCAGTTGCATCCATGTCTCAGAAAGCATTGGGCGAATAAAATACAGCGCCAAAGCCAACATAATAAAAGCAAATAACACACGAATTTGATTCATCCATAACCCTGCACGTGGCAAGATTTTAGCCCCCAATATACTGGCAAGCAGAAGTGGCGTTCCCATCCCAAAGCCTAAAGTGAACAATAAAACTGCACCTTGCCACTGGCTTTGCGTTTGTGAAATGAACAATAAAGCACCAGCCAAAGGGGCTGTCATACAAGGGCCAACCAACAAGGCAGAAATCATACCCATGATTCCCGCACTGAGCAGACTGCCCCCTTTTTGCATGGACTGAATATGATCAAGTTTATTGACCAGCACTTGAGGCAGTTTAAGCTCAAATAGTCCAAATAAATTTAACGCGAATAAGACAAAAAGCAGGCTAAAAGCAATGAGGGTTGAAGGCTGCTGCAACCAACGCTGAAAATTCAAACCTGCGGAGGATGCAACCAACCCCAAAATGGCATAAACCATCGCCATGCTGCAGACAAAGACCAAAGCAATCATCCATGCTTTAAGACCTTTACTGTCTCGTATAATGAGAGAAGTTAAAATCGGTAACATGGGTAAAGAACACGGTGTAAACGCGAGCAGGATGCCGAGCCCAAAGAACAGCAATAAGCCATAAGCCAACGAACTCTTAGCCAATTCCTCTGACCACATTTGGTCTTGGGCTGCGGAATCATCAGCGCTTAATGTTACTTGTTCAGATGTCACATTTGTCTCTAAGGACTGCGCTTGAGTATTCGACTGCGCTGCCAAATCTAACAGCCGTTTTGAACCACTGGCCTGATCTTGCAGGCTGATCAAGCCATTAACATCAGTTTTAAATTCAATGGTTTGCGGTGGATAGCAAATACGATCTTTGGCACAACCCTGCCAAGTCACCTGATAGGTTTGCGAAGCTTGTGTATTTAAATCAAATTGTACGTGTTGATAATAAACTTGGGTATGCCCATAATTTTCATCATATAAATCATGGGCTGGAGGTAGCTCTAACTTAAGCACCTGTCCTGCCTGTTTCACTTCAAATTTGTGCTGATAGATATAATAGTGTTCAGGGATATCCCAATGCAGCTGAGCGCTATGCTCAGTTGTGGACTCCACTGTAAATGGAAACGCATCCTTGGCTGAAAGCAGTGGAGTTTCTGCATGAACGTTTAGAATACTGGCCCAAATACACAGATTGATAATCAATACTGATAGCACCAGATACCACGTTCTTCCGTTCTTCCCCTGTTCCAGATGAAGATGCTTTTCCATAATGTTTTCTTTTTCTAATTAAAATAAATATGAAACGCCAAGGGCTGAGTAATAGCTTTTATCTGAACCATCTAAGTCAACGCCAACACTTGCATCCAGTTGCATCCGCTGATTGACCGCATACATTAAACCTGTACCCAGCGCATATTCATTGTCTTGGCTTTCTGCTTTACGGTAAACCAATTCAGAGAAGCCACTGAGTTTATCGGTAAATTGGTACTCGAGTGTCGGAATTGCAGAAATTGCCCAATCACTATTTTGAACTTCATAACGCATGGTGATAGATGTTGTCACGAGATCGCTATAATCATAAGACACAGCAGAAGTCAGGCTATAAATATCATCTTCATTGGTGAAACCATCATTGCCTGTAGCAATAACCGCTTCCGCTAATACGGCCATGCTCAAACGTTCATCATCCAGTGGAATAGCCGCTTTTACACCCACACTGACATCACCCAAACCATCTGTTTCAGACTTGTTACCCGCCACTTTCACTTGCTGCCACGACGGACCTGCCCAACCCAATTGTAATTCGATGTTTTTTGCTAGACCTGTGCGGAACAACATATCTGCATTTAAGTTGGTGGTTTTTACTTTTTCCCCATCGGCAGTGGTGGACTCAACATAATTTGCATTGGCTAAGCCCTGCTCCCATGCCAACTGACCCACAGGCGTAATGCCAGTACCCATACCCGAGCCAGGGCGGTCAAAGGAAAAATCTGCAGCCATCGCATTCATACTGAATCCAGCTGTGACACATAAACCCAAATGTTTTAATTTCATCATGATTTTCTCGCTGTTTAGGCTAATTCTTTTGACATTTTTGCACCGTGCTGACGAAGCAACTCTAAAGTTTGCTTTTCTTCAGCTAATGCTTCGGCCCAGTTAATTTCATCAAATTCACAATCAAAGAACAAATCGCTAATCGAAGATAAAATAGTCAAACCATCTTCATCTTTGGTGTTTGGATCGACTTTCTCATCCAATAAGCGTTTGACTGCGGGCGCACATGCAGCACTTGCAGCATCCCAAAGTGGGCCATAAATTTCCTCTGTATCCCACAAATGTAAATTCGCTTTTGCTTGAATTAACTGTTCTAAAATTTCTAAATGTACCGCTAGGCTATCTTGCTTTTCTTGTGCTGATAAAGGTGTACCCGCTTCATACGCTTCGCAAATTGCTTCCCACCATTTAAATAAGCCATCTGACCAAACTGAAATCACAGGTCCTTTTTCAGAGTCAATAAAATTTGGATTTAATCCATCTGCTAATAAACGTTGAACTTGCTGAAGATCTAATTCTTCAAGTGCTTGCACGAAAGCTTGTTGTTGCGCGGTTAACATGGAGAGGACGCTCTTCAATTCAGTTTTATTCTATTATGCCGAATAAACGGAACATTTGTTATCCGTAATGTTGGATAAAAGTGAGTGCCAAACATGAAAAAAGCCCCAAATCTGGGGCTTTTTAAAATTCCGTGAGGTTTATTCTTCCTCATCCTCTAGGCCATCATCCTGATCTGCATAAACAGGTTGCCCAGCACGTGGTTTATCATTCCTTTCAAAGGTATGTTCTAGGCTACGTTTGAGGCGATCAATCGCACCATGAATCGCCGTATCGACATTATGACCTTTATGATTTACAACCACGGGTTTTAAACCTGCAGGACGAGCTTCAATCATACATTGAATGTCGTCATCTCCGCCTTTATGGCTATTGGCATCACTCAGATGCACTGAAAAATGGGTAATACGTTCACTGTGACGTTGGAATTCTTGATTGAGCTCTGCACGTACATAACTAATTAAACGGTCACTATTTTGAATGTTTTTATCTGTACGGATTTCTATGTTCATAAAATAACATCCTCTCTTTATTTGACTCTTTTCTGTGCAAAACTTTTTTATCTTGGCACACTTGTAGCTTACTGTTTTAACAGCATACGACCATCTTCAATTTCTATTGGAAAGCAACCTCCCCTGATTGAATGATGAACACTTTTGAGTCTGCAGATCTGTGTCCTTCTACTTTGAATATCGGGCCTAACTCAAAATTATGCAAGTGATATTTTAAAAAAAATATGAAAAGGATACTTATTGTGACAAGCACTTACTTACGTGGCCAAGAACTCATTGATTCTATTCAAACTTCTGCCTATTCACGTGACCTAATTGGCTATGCAGGAACCCCACCACACGCTCACTGGCCCAATCAAGCACGCATTGCACTACAGTTTGTTTTGAACTATGAAGAAGGGGCTGAAAACCATATTGAGCATGGTGATGCTGGTTCTGAGCAGTTCCTATCTGAGTTGGTCGGTGCAGCGAGTTTTCCTGCTCAGCATCGCTCCATGGATTCCATGTATGAATATGGCTCACGAGCAGGTTTTTGGCGCATCCATGCGGAGTTTCAAAAACGTGGACTCCCGATGACCATCTTTGGGGTAGGTATGGCACTGGCACGTAATCCACCTATTGTCGAAGCAATCAAACAAGCCCAATACGATGTGGTCTCTCATGGACAACGTTGGTTGCACTATCAAAATGTCGATATTGAAACCGAGTATCAACATATGGATCAGGCCTTGAGCGTACTTGAAACATTATTGGGTCAAACTCCCATCGGCTGGTATACGGGCCGAGACAGCCCCAATACACGTCAATTGCTCGCAGCGTTTCCACAGATTCAATATGACTCGGACTACTATGGCGACGATTTACCGTTTTGGACCACATTAACGCAAACCGATGGCACCACACGTCCGCATCTGATTATTCCTTATACACTTGAATGCAATGATATGAAGTTCAGTTCCGCTGGTGGCTTTAGTACAGGAGAACATTTTTTCCAATATTTAAAGGACAGTTTTGATGTGTTGTATAACGAAGGTGAAAGCAGTCCGAAAATGATGTCGATTGGTATGCACTGCCGTCTTCTCGGTCGTCCGGGTCGCTTTAAAGCCTTGCAACGCTTTCTCGATTACATTCAGAGCCATGAAAAAGTTTGGATCTGTCGTCGCTCAGAGATTGCTGAACATTGGTATCAACATCATGCCCCTAATATGTGAAGCATCATGTAAATAGGAGCCTCTTTTGGGCGTTTATTTAGCTATTTTTGGGTGTAAATTTGTCTGTATTTGGCACTGATATTGCAAAGTTTTAGCTATTCTTTTTAAACATCAGGTCAAAATAGTGCATCTGAACGAATTTAATCAATCCCCCCCTGCCGAACTCGAAAACCGATTAAAACACTGCGTGCCTATTCAAAGTTGGGGGCAAGCCATTATTGCAGCCCGCCCCTTTTCATCTATACAAAAGGTACTTGATTACGCAGCTCAACTTAGCCAGACATGGACATGGGACGAGGTTCAATCTGCTCTAGATATGCATCCAAGGATTGGAGAGAAGCGAGCCAAAACTGAACTTAGCCCAACCGAACAAGCTTTTTCAGAACGTGAACAGGCCCAACTCCAAACCAATAAAGAGACTCAACAGGCATTGCTCACCGCCAACATCGCTTATGAAAAAAAATATGGCTACATCTTCTTAATCAAGGCTTCAGGTTTAAATGTGAATGATATTTTAACGGCACTGAACTATCGACTAAAAAACGACCCTGAAACGGAACAACGCATCGTCAAACAGCAGTTATCTGAAATTGCTATCCTTCGCCTTACACAGGAGCTTACCGCATGATCAGCACCCATATTTTAGATACTGCTTTAGGTCAACCTGCAACTCAGGTCGATGTGAAATTATTCAATCATGTTGGCGAATTATTGGCTTGTGCACAAACCAATATAGATGGTCGTATTCAAGCAGCAGATTTTGGCTTAGAAGCACTCATTTCTGGAGAGTATGCACTTGAGTTCAATACAAAGGATTATTTCGAAAAACAAGGTCTTGAAACATTTTTCCCCAAAGCTGTGATTCATTTTTATATCCAAAATACCGAGCAACACTATCACATTCCTCTGCTGATCAGCCCTTTTGCTTATTCCACTTACCGTGGAAGCTAAGCACAACACAAACCAACAGAATATGGGGAAAAACAACATGACAAAACTCAATAAAAGCCTCTCTCCAGAACATGAGTATTTGGGGGCGACTAAAAGTGTAGCTTACGGTTTGCAACATGTGCTCACTATGTATGGTGGAATTGTTGCACCCCCACTGATTATTGGTACTGCAGCAGGCTTAAACGCGGCACAGATTGGTTTACTCATTGCTGCGGCGTTGTTTGTCGGCGGTTTAGCCACTATTTTACAAACCATAGGGGTGAAATACATCGGGGCGCAACTTCCTTTGGTGCAAGGAGTTTCTTTTGCAGGGGTCGCTACCATGGTGGCGATTGTCACTACAGGTGGAGGGCTGCCCGCAGTTTATGGTGCAGTCATCGTTGCATCATTGATTGGCTTTTTCTTAGCCCCTTATTTTTCCAAAATTATTCGCTTTTTTCCCCCTGTCGTCACAGGTTCCGTCATCACCATCATTGGTTTATCCCTCCTGCCTGTCGCTGTCCGTTGGATGATGGGTGGCAATAAAACGGCACCGAACTGGGGAAGTATTGAAAATATCAGTTTGGCTCTCCTAACTTTAGCAATCGTGATTGGACTGAATATGCTTCAAAGCCCGACCATGCGGCGGTTGTCGATTCTAGTATCAATCATTCTAGGTACATGCATCGCCTATATTCTAGGTTTTGGTGACTTTAGCCACATCACCAATGGTGCTTGGATTCAAGCCCCGAGTGTTTTTGCTTTTGGGCTTCCTGTTTTTGAATTCACCGCAATTCTTTCAATGCTGATTGTGACTTTAGTCATTATGACGGAAACTACTGCCCACATTATTGCAGTAGGAGAAATTGTTGGAACGAAGGTCGATGCTGAACGCATTGCAGCAGGTTTACGTGCAGATATGCTATCGAGTGCGGCAGCACCTATTTTGGGTTCCTTTATGCAAAGTGCTTTTGCGCAAAACGTCGGTCTGGTTGCCATTACAGGAATTAAAAGTCGCTTTGTAGTGGCTGCAGGTGGTGGTATTTTAGTGATCTTGGGTTTATTACCGATTATGGGGCGCTTGATTGCGGCTATTCCATTCCCAGTTTTAGGTGGGGCAGGTTTAGTTTTATTTGGAACAGTAGCTGCTAGTGGCATCCGAACATTGGCTAAAGTTGACTATAATGAGCAAAAAAATCTAATTATTGTTGCAACTTCAATTGCAGCAGGCATGATTCCAATCATAGATTATTCTTTCTTTATAAACTTCCCCAAATGGGTGCAAACCCTGTTCCATTCTGGGATCAGTTCGACCTGTATCATGGCGATATTATTAAATTTATTATTCAATCATCTTCCTTCTTCAAAAAGAAAGTCTGTCACTAAAAATAAAATACTTCAGGAAGCCCACCACTAAACCATTTGGTAAAAAAAGTGTAATAAATAACCTTTTTTTATGATCCATCTCCATCACGTTCGTCAAATTTGGCTTTATTTTTGCTTAATAATCGGTATCCTTGTATCCGATTTTTTGGGGAATATTCATGAAACTGACTCAAATTGCTGCTTTCGTAGCATTATCTTCTGCTGCGGCAATTTCTCAAGCTGCGCCGATCTGGCAAGACTTTAGCCTCACTGCTTTATACGGTGAAAACTATGCGCATCCTGTAAATATGGATGACAATAACCAGCAAACAACGGCTACTGTCGAATATACAGCTAAATTGAAATATGGTGACTTTTTCGGCTTCGCTGACCGTGCTCACAATGATTTCGAAAACAGCACATATTTCGAGCTTTCGCCTCGCCTAAGCTTAAGTGCTGTTACAGGAACTAAACTAGAAGCTGGTCCAATTAAAGATATTTTAATTGCGGGAACATGGGAAGCAAATAGCTCGAACTACTCAGGTGCAGACTTCAACAACTACCTCTATGGTATTGGTTTTGATCTTGCTATTCCTTATTTCCAATATGCACAGTTGAACTTCTATAAAGCGGATAATGAGAAAGGAACAACTGATGACTACCAAATGACTGCTGTCTATGGTATTCCAGTGAAATTAGGTTCTGAAGATTTCCTTGTTGATGGCTTCCTTGACTGGTCAACAGGTGAAAATGCAGGTCATGCAAGTGAATTAAACTGGACAACACAATGGAAATGGAATGTTGGTAAACACATTTCTCCAGATACACGTCTTTATGTGGGTGTTGAACACTCTGTATGGAACAACAAATACGGCATCAAAGGTTTAGACCAAAATGACGTTAGTGCATTAATCAAATACCACTTCTAATTCACTTTTGTGAATATCCAAAAGCAAGACTTCTGTCTTGCTTTTTTTTATGTAAAAGCAGCATGATAAAGCTCCAATACAACGACTCAGCCTTCCATGTCTTTTATCATTCGCCCTGCTACTGAACACGATTTGCCTGCCATTCAAAATATTTACAATGCTGAAGTTCTACATGGTATGGCAACGTGGAATGAACATGCATATGATTTAGCGCATTTTCAAAAACAGTTACAACACTTTAAAAATCAGCAATTTCCATTTTGTGTAATGGAAGACCAAGAGAAAAAGGTGATTGCAGGATTTGCAGACTATGCCACTTTCCGTAATTTTTCAGGCTATCGTTTTACCGTTGAGCATTCTATTTATATTTCACCCAACTATGCACGTCAGGGTTTAGGTAAACAACTTTTAGCCTATTTGATTGAACAAGCAAAAATACAGCAAATGCATGTCATGGTTGCAGGAATTGACCATGCCAATCTTGCATCAATTGCATTACACGAAAAATTCGGCTTCGTACAAACAGGCTATATGCCACAAGTGGGACAAAAATTTGGCCAATGGCGTGATCTAGTACTGATGCAATTGATGTTAAATCAGTGAGATTGGCGTTAAATTGTCACTGGTTACACTGATCACAGCGTAATTATGCTTTGCTGCTTGTTCATAAAAATTTTTGAGTTGAGCAAACAGCAAGCTCAACTCCGCAAATTGCAGTTCTATCGACTCAGTCCGAATCCCATGCTCCTGCTCTAGGCGCTTTAAACAAGTAGTTTGCATATGCTTTTTAAAGTCATCAATATCGAGTTTCCCTAATGCTTCTTCGACTTCAACTACACGAACTGCCGTGTTATAGCGCACCTCTGTGAGTTGTTTCTGACGTTCCGATAAATGATGTTCAGCTTGTACACTCAAAGCCAGTAAGGAAGTTCCAGACTTAAAACTCCCCTGCAACAACGTTTGTAAGATCTTCCAGTTTGAGCCTAAAAGCAGACGTGATTCAAGCTGTTGCGAATCCAATACATCTTGCACAGCAGTCGACTCTAAAATCAGCATTTCTAAAGCATTGGGTTGAATACTTAATAATAATGTGTCCATATGGCTGCTCTTATTGTTGTTACTTTCCATTAGCTTAACGCGTCTGAAATCCAACTGCTCAATCAATTTGTATGAGTAATTTTCACAAAAACGCAAAGGACAGTGGTCCTTTACTCCGAGCTTAAATACGCCACAAAAAATATCCCCTAATCCAGCGGATTACCCACAATATTACTAATAATTCCCTTCATGATATGAGGACCTTGCTCAGTGCGTAAGTCCTCATACCATGCCTGGGTTACACTTTCATCTTTCATATGGGTCACATCACAACGTTTACGTGCGCGTAGCACCATTTCTCCTGTGCGTTCGTTGCGTTTATTTTGATAACGACGTAACGAGTCTTGTAAGCCCAAAGTATTAATTTGTAGTGCGCGTGCCAAATAAATGGCATCCTCCATCGCCTGACAACCGCCTTGCCCAATATCAGGCGTTGTACTATGTGCTGCATCTCCGACGATCACCACACGACCTTTATAGAAGTCAGTAAATGGCTCAATATCATGAATTTCGACACGATTAGTCTGTTGTTCATTCATTGCATCAATGAGGCTTTGCACAGGCGCACACCAATTTTGAAAATACTCTTTCAACTTTTTTTTATATTGATTTCGATCATTTTCCAAACCAACTGGTAGAGGCACATCAAAAAAGAAATAGAAGCGATTGTCAGAAACTGGCATAAGTGAAGCACGCTTCCCTTCGCCAACAAATGTCGTCCATTGATCTGCTGGTGCTAAATCACTAGATATTTCAACTAAACCATTCCAGTTGACGTAACCAGCGTAACGGCGTTCAACTTGATCACCAAGAACATACGCTCGAGTCAAAGAGTGAGTTCCATCTGCTCCAACCAATAATTCTGTTTGGATTTCTGTTCCATCTGCAAAGCGAACTGTGACCATATCATTGTGCTCTGCTAAAGACAGCATTTTTTTACCGAGCTTGATATCCTGACGCCCAAATTCATCCATCAACATGTTTTGTAGTTCGGCACGCGAAACAGGATATGGTCGCTGTCCAACCTCTTCAATCAAAGGATACAGGCTGAACTGGGTCATAACATCCCCCGTTAAACCATCAACATAAGCCAAATGGTCCATCTGCCCACCTAGGCGTGCGACTTGGTGGGTTAAGCCCAAATAATTCAGGCATTTCACACCATTTGACCACAATGAAATGGCTGCACCTACAGGTAAAATATGCTCTGTTTGCTCATAAATGGTGACTCGATGCCCAAATTTCTTCAATGCGATTCCTGTCGTTAAACCACCCATCCCTGCACCAATAATTGCAATTTCCATCTGTTCCTCTTTTTCAAATTTGTATCATTCAGATTGAAAAAGCGAAAAGCATGCCATCTTTGAGCCCTTCATTTATGTCCATCAAAAGTTGGCATAAGCTGTGCTAGATAAAGGAAAGAAAGTAATTTCATTTTCGTAAAATTGGCAGATAAATTTCTTTATTTTTAAAACGAAAAATCACCTATTGATGATCCTAAACACGGACCTATTTCATGGCAACCTTATTTGCACCTAGCTTTGAGCTTCCTACGAATATACAACAATTGACCAATCTGGCAGATCTGCGTATTGGGGCTGAAGTGATTGAATGCTCGGATGATTTTTTTGCTGAAGCCAAACGCATGTTGCAATTTGACGATCCAGTTTTTGTGGAGGATAAATTTGACGATCACGGAAAATGGATGGATGGTTGGGAAACACGGCGTAAGCGCCATGCAGGTTACGACTGGGCCATAGTCAAACTTGGAGTCGCAGGAAAAATTAAAGCTTTTGATATCGACACGACATTCTTTACTGGCAATTATCCTGCTTCCGCGGCTATTGAAGCCTGTTATGCACCAAAGGGTAACTTTGAAGATGTGGAATGGCACCAAATTTTACCAAACAGTATATTGGGACCTAGCCAGCACCATATTTTTGAGGTTAAAACTGAAATGGTGTATACCCATATTCGTTTAAACATTTATCCTGATGGTGGCATCGCGCGTCTTCGTGTTTATGGTGATGTGCAAACCCAAATTACCGGCCACAATCAAATATTAGATCTGTTGGCATTGGAAAATGGAGGACGCGTCATTGCATATAGTGATGCCCATTTTGGACATCCCCGTAATTTAATTAATCCCGGTAGAGGGATCAATATGGGCGATGGCTGGGAAACTAAACGTCGTCGGGCACCTGGTTTTGACTGGTGCATTTTAGCCTTGGGGCAAGCAGGCTCTATTGAAAAAATTGAAATTGACACTGCACATTTTAAAGGCAATTACCCAGCTGAAGTTTCAGTTCAAGCCATTTATATTGAAGATGCTACCGACCCACAACTGATTCCACAAAGTATGTTTTGGCCCTTTTTATTAGAGGCGAAAATCATGCAAATGGATCATATCCATTGTTATGCCAATGAAATTTTAACACAGAACAAAGTGTCCCATATTCGGGTCAATATGATTCCCGACGGTGGCATTAGTCGCATTCGTCTATGGGGTAAAATTGTCTAATTTATATTCAAATTGACATGATTAGCTCAATTATTATTTTAGATTTATGCTGTTATATTTTCATATATACATCAGTTTTGAAAATACAGTTTTCATTTGGAAGAAACCCATGCCCCATCATATTTTGATTCAACCGATTAGCAATGAAAATTTTGCCGAGTTTGGTGATGTGATTAGCTGCCGAGGGCATGATTTTTTCCATATTAATGATGCACACACTGAGCGCTATCATGCCTTGGCTGAAACTGAAATTATGGGCCATGCAAAAGTTGGTATTAGTATCTTTCGAAATATCCAGACCACTACACTTCCTGTTGAAATTTCAATGTTGGAACGTCACCCCAAAGGCTCTCAAGCATTCATCCCGATGCACGGTCAAAAATTTCTAGTGTTGGTTGCGCCAAGTTTGGATACGGATCGACCTGATATTTGTAAATTACAGGCTTTTATTACAGATGGTTCGCAGGGTGTGAATTATCATATAGGGACATGGCACCATCCACTTTTAACACTGGAATCCCCTAGTGATTTTGCCGTTATTGATCGAATTGGGACTGGACATAATTGTGATGTTTTTCAGTTTGATGAAAAAATTCAAATTATGCTTCTCGATCATCCCTAACCCAGTATTTATGCGTTAGTATCTCATTTAATTATTCAGAATAATCATAGGGATAAATGGCAAAATTTTTAAACACGAGTGGCACTAATTTTTTTCTTGAAGAACTCATCAAAAATGCCAAAGAACGCCTCATTTTAATTAGTCCTTATCTACGTTTAAATGACCGAATCAAAGAACTTTTAGAAGATAAAGATCGCCTAAAAATTGATATCCGTATTGTTTATGGAAAGAGTGATTTACATCCAGACGAAATCAAATGGATGCAAAAATTAGATTTTGTCCGAGTTAGCTTTTGCAAAAATTTGCATGCAAAATGCTATATCAATGAAAGTGAATGTATCATTTCCAGTCTAAACCTTTATGAGTTCAGCCAAGTCAATAACAATGAAATGGGAATCTTAGTCCGTAAATATGAAGACACTGAAGTTTTCAAAGATGCTTATGAAGAAGCTCAACGAATTATCCGAATTAGCGATGAAGTACGTATTACCCTAGATGAAGTAAAAACAGAAATACCTCCAGTTTCAGAAGTGGCAGATCATGAAGAAGACATCATTTTTACAAAACTAACGACTGCGAAACTCGCTGCAAAAGTTGGAATTAAAACTCCAGACTTATTGGAAAAATTAGTCAATAAAGGCTATTTAAACCTTACAGAAAATGGTAAGCATTTTCTGACAGACTCAGGAAAAGCTATTGGTGGCGAATTTAGAACGGGTCAATATGGTATTTATTTTCTATGGAACGAAAATACCGAGATTTAAAAACATTAAATTTTCCAATTTCTAAAAGAATTAGAAACAATAAATCCCTCTAAACCTCCCCTTTAGCAGGGAGGCTTTTTGTCACTTGTTCAACAGAGGGGAAAATAACGAGACTTAAATCGCCACCAATTCTCGAATACCTTTTGCAGGCATTTCACTGCCTGCCCCTTGTGCAATCACTTGCCCACGGGCCATAACGGCATATGTATCAGCCAATTCTTCGGCAAAGTCATAAAACTGCTCAACCAAAACCACCGCCATCTCACCACCATCCGCCAGTTTACGAATCACTCGGCCAATGTCTTTGATAATAGAAGGTTGAATGCCTTCTGTGGGTTCATCCAATATTAACACCCGCGGTTCTGACGCTAAAGCACGCGCAATCGCCAATTGCTGCTGCTGTCCACCCGATAAATCTCCACCACGACGATGTTTCATTTCATCTAATACGGGGAATATTTCATACAAATGTTCAGGTACTTTTCGGGTTTTAGCCCCCTTAAACTTGGCCATGCCAATCAGGATATTTTCTTCAACAGTTAGGGTCGAAAAAATATCACGGCCTTGTGGCACGTAAGCCAAACCTGCACGAACACGTTGTTCAGGATTCATCTTCGAGATGTCCTTACCATCAAGTAAAATTTGGCCCGACTTGATCGGTAAAATCCCCATCAGACATTTCAGTAAGGTGGTTTTTCCAACACCATTCCGCCCCAACACCACCGAGCACTCTCCCACAGGGGCCTGAAATGAAACATCTCTTAAAATATGACTGCCACCGTAAAACTGATTGACGTCTTTGACTTCTAACATGGTCGGCTCCTTAACGTCCTAAGTATTTCTCAATCACATCTTCATTGGCCTGTACCTCTGCCAATGTGCCTTCAGCTAAAATCGACCCTTGAGCCAGTACCGTCACTTTTTCACTGATGGTGTCGATAAAGCTCATATCATGTTCAACCACCACCAAAGTGTGATTTTTCTTCAACTCTAAACACAGCTCAGCCGTGCGTTCTGTTTCGGCATCAGTCATGCCTGCCACAGGTTCATCAAGTAAAATCAGCTTAGGACGTTGCATAAGCAACATGCCGATTTCCAACCATTGCTTTTGTCCATGTGACAACAGCCCCGCAGGTTTATGTACCCATTCTTCTAGCCGAATTTGCGCCAAAGACTCATCCAAAGCCAACTGCGCATCTGGATCCAGTTTACTGAAGAAGCTTTTTTTGACACGCTTATCTTTTGGTGCCGCGAGTAGCAAGTTTTCCATCACTGTAAAATTTTCAAATACCGTTGGTTTTTGAAATTTACGACCAATGCCTGCTTCTGCAATTTGCTCCGTACTCATCTTGGCCAAATCATAGTTTTGCCCAAAAAAAGCTGAGCCTTCGGTCGGTCGGGTTTTGCCTGTAATCACATCCATCAGTGTGGTTTTACCTGCCCCATTGGGTCCAATGATGCAGCGTAGCTCCCCTTCTTGGATGTACAGCGACAGATCATTTAAGGCCCGAAAGGCATCAAACCAAACACTGACTTTTTCCAAGTACAGTGCAATACCGTGGCTAAAGTCAGCGCCTTGTTCTTTGGGACGCCCATAGCCGTCTGAAGCATGGCCACCATGAGGTTGTATTAGCTCACTCATTCGCTACGCTCCTTTTTAAAACGGTCAAACAGACCAATGACACCTTTGGGTAAGAAAATGGTGACCACAATAAATAAAGCACCCAAGATTAATAACCATGCTTCTGGATAAGCCACGGTGAAATAGGTTTTCACGCCATTAATTAACCCTGCACCCAAAATTGGGCCAATCAAAGTCCCACGCCCACCCGCAGCCACCCATACCGCCATTTCAATCGAATTGACGGGGTTCATTTCACTTGGGTTAATAATACCTGCTTGGGGAACGTATAAAGCCCCTGCAATACCTGCAATGACCGCCGACAGCACCCATGCAGATAGCTTGTACCAAAGTGTGCGGTAGCCCAAATACTGTAAGCGATTTTCGCTGTCACGAATTGCTCCCAGTACACGGCCATAAGGTTTATTCATAAGATGACGCAATCCCACAAAGCACAACAACAGCACAACAGCGGTGAGAAAACAGAGTGTGGCACGCATGGATGCTGAGGTAATGTCCATGCCAAAAATGGTTTTAAAGCCTGTAAAACCATTATTTCCACCAAAGCCTGTTTCATTGCGGAAGAACAACAGTGCCGCCGCAAAAGTCATAGCCTGAGTAATAATCGAAAAATACACGCCTTTAATTTTGGAGCGAAACGCAAAGAAACCAAAGATGAAAGCCACCATACCAGGAACCAACACCACCAAGGCCAAAGCCCATAAGAAATGATTGGTACCCACCCAATACCATGGCAGTTCAGTCCAACTTAAAAAACGCATAAAGTCAGGAAGTGCATCCCCTGCAGATTGGCGCATCAGATACATGCCGAAAGCATACCCCCCCAGTGCAAAGTACAAGCCGTGACCTAAACTTAAAATGCCTGCATAGCCCCAAACCAAGTCCAGTGCCAAAGCCACCAAAGCCAAGCACATGATTTTACCAATCAGGGTGACCCAATACGCAGAAAGATAAAATGCCGAATCAGCAGGAAGTAAATGTAACCATGGGAGCAATAACATGACAGCAAAACACGCCGCTATTGCCATTGCACTGATAGGTTTATCAGATAATAAAGAAGTGATTTTCATGCGCTTACTCCACAAAACGGCCTTTGATGGCAAACAAACCTTGTGGACGTTTTTGAATAAACAAAATCACAAGAACCAGTAGAATAATTTTCGCAAGAACAGCGCCCATGCCAATTTCAAGAATCGTACCACTGATACCCAAACCGAGTGCTGCCAGTACCGCTCCCCAGACTTGTCCTACACCACCAACAACAACGACCAAGAAAGCATCAATGATATAATTCTGACCTAAATCAGGCCCAACATTACCTACTTGCGCTAAGGCACAGCCTGCCAGACCAGCTAGGCCTGAACCCAGTCCAAAAGCCATCATGTCAATACGACTAGAACGAATGCCTACAGCTCGTGCCATTTGGCGGTTTTGTGTCACGGCACGAACAAACAAACCAAAGCGTGTTTTATTGAGCAGGTAAACCAACAGCAGTAACACCGCAACCGTAAATACAATAATGGCAATCCGGTTATACGGCAGCATTAAACTGGGACTCAGTGCAATACCGCCCGATAACCATGAAATATTGGAGACTTCGACATTTTGCGCGCCAAAAATCATCCGTACCAATTGCATCAAAATCAGACTGACCCCAAAAGTGGCCAACAGCGTTTCCAGCTGACGACCGTATAGCGGTCGAATTACCGTCCGTTCAATCAACATGCCAATCAGCGCACTTACCACAAAGGCTGCAGGAATAGCTGCAATTAAATACCAATCAACATAACTGCCTAAGTAAGTCTTAAACAGGCTTTGCACCACATAGGTGGTATAAGCCCCTATCATAATCAATTCGCCATGTGCCATATTAATCACACCAAGCAGGCCATAAGTGATGGCTAAACCGAGCGCTGCTAGCAGTAAAATGCTGGCTGTACTAAAACCAGAAAATACATGTCCAGCCCATTCACTGGCTTGGATGCGAGTTTTAATCTGACTTTTGCCATCCGCCAAAATAGCTTTGAGATCTGGATTCAGATTAGGCTGGGTGAGGGTTTGTTCTACTAAGGCTAAAACATCAGGGCGATTTGACTCAGCGAGTACTTTTGCTGCTTGAATCTGTACCAACACATCTGGATTTTCAAAATCTAAACGTGCTTTAAGCTGTGCTAAGCGCTGTTTGACTTTGTTATTTTGCTCTTTCAAATAGAGCTGATTAATCTGTGCAATATTCAATTCAGACAGGTTATTTTCTAAAATATCAATCGCTTCTAAACGTTGAGAAAAGTCTTCAGATTTTAATTTTGCTTGTGCCTGACCAAAGTTTAAAGCTTTACGTAACGTATTGACCAATGTCACTTGAGATAAATCACCCGGCCAAGTTTCAATCACTTGCTCATCAGGATAACTCAATAATTTCTCATTATTTTTTAAAATATATGTCGTGCCTGCACTGTCTTTGTATAACTCATCATTTTCAATAAATGCAACGAGACGATCAAACTCTTCAATCGTGCCCGGCCACTGGCTCAGCATGGCTCGACGCTCTGCAAATTCTGCTTTAACAAAACGTTGAATGGCGTCATTAGATGCTGATGCACTTTGTGTAGCAGAAGTGGGTTCAGTATTTTCAGCCCAAACACTGTTACTCATGAGCTGTGCCATTGAGCAGAGTATCGCGACACAAAAAATCTTTGGATTCATAAAATATTCCCTTAAGGTTGCTTAAAAAGTCCCGTATCGGGATGTTTTTATTTAAGAGCCCACAGCCGAAGCTATAGGCTCAGTACTTAAGACAATTATTTAGGAATGTATGGGCTCCAAGGCTCTGCTTTAATCACACTTGGTGTTTTGTAGACCACATCAAACTGACCATCTGCGCGAATCTCACCAATCATGACTGGTTTATGTAAGTGATGGTTTTCTGCATCCATTTTTAAGGTGTAGCCAGAAGGTGCTTTAAACTCTTGACCAGCCATTGCTTCACGAACCTTATCAACATCGGTCGTTCCTGCTTTTTCAACAGCTTGCTTCCACATATTGATCCCCACATAGGTAGCTTCCATCGGATCATTGGTCACGATTTTGTCTGCATTCGGCAGTTTATATTCCACTGCATACTGCTTCATTTTATTGACAAATTCAGTGTTGGTTGGGTTCTTCACTGACATAAAGTAGTTCCACGCCGCCAAATGTCCAACCAATGGCTTGGTATCAATACCACGGAGTTCTTCTTCACCCACAGAGAAGGCCATGACAGGAATGTCAGAGGCTTTGATACCTTGGTTCCCCAATTCACGGTAGAACGGCACATTTGAGTCGCCATTGATGGTTGAAATCACCGCTGTTTTCTTACCCGCAGCGAATTTCTTCACATTGCTCACTATAGTTTGATAGTTGCTATGACCGAAGGGGGTGTACTCTTCCATGATGTCAGCATCTGCGACACCTTTGGACTTCAAAAACGCACGTAAGATTTTATTGGTGGTACGTGGGTAGACATAGTCCGTACCGAGTAGAACAAAGCGCTCTGCTTTACCGCCCTCTTCGCTCATCAAGTATTCCACTGCAGGAATCGCTTGTTGATTTGGCGCAGCGCCCGTGTAAAAAATGTTTTTAGACTGTTCTTGCCCCTCATATTGCACAGGATAGAACAGTAAACCATTTAACTCTTCCACTACGGGCAAAACTGACTTACGAGAAACGGATGTCCATGCGCCAAAAATTACTGCCACTTTGTCTTGGGTAATCAGCTGACGTGCTTTTTCTGCAAATAAAGGCCAATCAGATGCAGGATCAACCACCACAGGTTCTAATTTCTTACCGAGTACACCGCCATTGGCATTGATTTCATTGATGGCCATCAATGCCGTATCTTTTAAAGACGTTTCAGAAATGGCCATCGTGCCTGAAAGTGAATGTAAAATCCCGACTTTAATGGTGTCACCACTCGCTGCTGTGGCAACAGGTTCAGATGCTGCTGTGCTCGCTTTATCTGCAGGTTTTGAACAACCTGTTAAAGCAATACTCCCCATAATTGCAGTTGCAAGGAATGTCTTCGTTAATAATTTTTGTTGGAACATCTCATTTTCTCCAAACTTGAAACTTAGGGTGCATTTTTCAATGCATGATTGTTATTAGCGCTATAGGTGCCAATTCAATTTCTATGCCAAGCAGGTCTAAATGAAGGTTTTAACATTCTTTAAAACATATATTTTTTAATATTTATCAATATCTTAAATAAAACAAAAAATCACACTACGCACCCTAAATTTACCTCATTTTGTTGTTTTTATGCATACAAGCTTGTATACAACATTTGTTCCAAATCAATCCATCTTGCCCACTATTGCCCTTTTATTTTAAGATTTGTGCACAAATTAGGCGCACCCGAAGATTAAATATGCCCATAAAAAAGCACCCTCTAAGTTAGACTAAATGTGTCCAACTTTCGGGGTGCAGTTCAATATGCGGGCTTTTGATGCACTTATAATAAATTTAAACCACTAGCTCTGCCAAATTGCCTTTTTGCTCTAACCACTCTTTACGGTCACTCGAACGTTTTTTAGCCAGCAATTTATCCAATAAACCTGCGGTGAAATGACTATCATCCAAGTCCAACTGCACCAAACGGCGTGTATTCGGATCCAGTGTAGTTTCACGTAGTTGGCTAGCATTCATTTCACCCAAACCTTTGAATCGGGTAATTTGTGGGTTCTTGGTTTTACATTTTTTCAAAATGCTTTCCAGCTCTTCATCATCCAAGGCATAGTGCACATCTTTGGCATCATCAATTCGATACAGCGGTGGCATCGCCACATACAGATGTCCTTCTTCAACCAAGACAGGAAAATGCTTCACAAACAAAGCACACAGCAACGTCGCAATGTGTAGACCATCCGAGTCAGCATCGGCCAAAATACAGATCTTGCCATAACGTAGTTCAGATAAATCATCCGACCCAGGATCAACCCCAATCGCAATGGCAATATTATGCACTTCTTGCGAAGCCAAGACTTCATCGGAAGAGACTTCCCAAGTATTTAAGATTTTCCCACGAATTGGCATGATGGCTTGGAAGTTTTTATCGCGTGCTTGTTTAGCTGACCCCCCCGCAGAATCCCCTTCCACAATAAACAGTTCAGACTCTTCTAAGGTATGTCCAACACAGTCTGACAGTTTTCCGGGTAATGTTGGCCCTGCCACAATCTTCTTACGTTCAACCTTTTTCGCAGCTTTCAGACGACGACCCGCTTTCGAGATCGCCATTTCCGCTAACTGCATGGCAATATCAGAGTTTTGGTTTAACCACAGTGCAAAAGCATCTTTGGCGATATTTTGGACAATCCCTGCTGCTTCACGACTGGATAAACGTTCTTTAGTTTGCCCTGAAAACTGCGGCTCTTGGAACTTGAGCGACAAAATATAGTTCACACCATCCCAAACATCTTCAGCAGAAAGCTTCATGTTTCTTGGCAATAAGCTACGAAGCTCACAAAACTCGCGCATTGCATCGGTCACGCCTGAACGTAGGCCATTCACGTGGGTTCCGCCCTGCGCGGTTGGAATCAAGTTCACATAACTTTCTTGAACCAACTCACCGCCATCAACATTCCAGCAAATGGCAAATTCGGCACTGGCACGCTCGGCATCTCCTGTAGCCACAAAGGCTGGATGAGGCAGAATCTCACGATCTTCTATTTCATCCATCAAATAATCGACGAGGCCATTCTCAAACTGCCAAACAATTTTTTCATCATTGATTTGGTCAACATAATTGATTTGTAAACCTGCAGCCAAAACGGCTTTGGCTTTTAAATTATGCTTCAATGCTTTTAGGGCAAATTTCGGTGAATCAAAATATTTGGCTTCAGGCCAAAAGTGAACAGAAGTCCCTGTCGCACGCTTCGGTGCTTTACCTTCTAATACCACCAAGGGCGCAGTCGGCTCACCCTGCTCAAACGCCATTTGGTAAAGGTTGCCCTGACGTTGAACTTCCACTTCAACTCGGCTAGATAGCGCATTGACCACGGAAATTCCAACACCATGCAAACCACCTGAGAACTGATAGTTGTCAGTACTGAATTTACCCCCTGCATGCAGTTTGGTCAGAATGATTTCAATGCCGCTTTGACCATATTCAGGGTGGATATCGACAGGCATACCACGACCATTGTCTTCCACCGACAGCGAACCATCTTTATAAACGGTGACAGTAATTTTATTGGCATGACCTGCAAGTGCCTCATCGACCGCATTATCAATAACCTCTTGCGCCAAATGGTTTGGGCGTGTGGTATCGGTATACATGCCAGGACGACGACGTACCGGATCTAAACCAGATAATACTTCAAGGGATTGGGCCGTATATTGAGACACGTTGTACTGTTTCCTTATTTTAAGCAGTCCGATAAAAACTGTAATGCCATCGGTATTTTGTCTGCGAAATCTTCCATCGCATGATTGCCTTTCGTTTCCGAAATCACAAGCGCTGCGCCATTATAATAGCGCTCTGCGTCACGATAATCCAAAACTTCATCGCCTTGTTGCAATAACACTAAAATTTTGTCTGCATCTTGCACAAATGGCAGTTCGATCTGCTCAAGATAATCCAACTGTGCATCATCCAGCGTCCAATGTTCATTCACCTTATAAGGCAACTGAGCCACACCAAATAAATCTCTGAACAATTGCCATGGTTGCATAGCAGGGTTAATCAGCACAGCAGGGACTGCCAACTTCGCGACCAATTGTGTCGCATAAAAACCACCTAAACTGCTCCCCACGAGCACCACTTGATCCAACTCTTGAATCAAAGCCGTTAATTTTTCCAAGGCCAAATGCGGAGGCATATTCAAGTCGGGTAAATGTACTTGCCACCCTGAATGGGCTTCACAGTAGTGTTTCAGCAATTGACCTTTTATTGATGAAGAACTGCTTTGAAAGCCATGTAAATAAATTATATTCATGCTGTAAATTTACTCTTCCACATCATCATTTATATTGTGCACTCAAAGGAGATCCTTTTAACCGACTGATTTTTTTTGTATGTATCGAATATTGTCAGACAAAAAAATAAGATCAACCTTACATTCATCGCTATTGTAAAAGTTATTCGAGATGAATTAGATAAGCTAGAGTGCTAAGAATTTATACCGTGATCGTTGAAAAAAATAAAGTCCCTGCCGACACAGAAACTCAAGGGTAGAAAAAATGCCAAGTTTAACGCCTCTGCACGAGACCTATTGTAAATGGGATCGTACTCCTCCCAGCCAAGCCGATGTGCTTGAAGGGGTTGCTCAGCTGCTTACCACGCGCCTAGGCGACGTTGTCCATGATTTAATTCAGGCCATTCAGCGTGAAATTTTAATCAGTTTGTTTGGGATGAACGAGGCCAGCTCAAAAAAGTTTCTATCTACCCGCTACATTGAGAAGCTTTACCAATTTTCTTTCAATACCCTACAAAACTACGGTAGTTATTTATTGGCACCGAGTTTACGCCATATTATTGAAAAATTTCCCAATTTACACCATAAACCCTTAACCCCAACCTTGCATTATTTAGTTGGGGCGCTGAATGGTGTTTTGGGTGACTATTTACTCAAATACCATAACCCTGTGGCACTACCGATGGTGCTGTATGATCATTATGGCGCTGTCCAACAAGGTGAGTTATCTGGCCGTGTGGTGATTATGGTTCATGGTCTATGCATGAATCATTTGTACTGGAGTACAGCGCGTTATGGCGGTATTGGGGAAAAGCTGTTGGCACAACGTGCCCAAAACACGATGTTGTATTTGAACTACAACACAGGGCGTCGTATTTCAGCCAATGGACGTAGCTTTTCTAATACTTTACAAGACTTGCTCAACCGTAACCCCCGTATCAGCTCAATTGATCTGATTGGACACAGCATGGGTGGACTGGTTTCACGCAGCGCACTGTTCTATGGCAAACAGAACATGCAAAGCTGGATTCATGTAGTGGAAAACATGGTCTGTATCGGTTCTCCACACCATGGCGCAGTTTTAGAACGCTTTGGCTTTCATTTACAAGACAAACTCGGGCGTTTCCCATTTGTCAAAATTATCGGGCATGTCGTCAATATTCGCAGTAATGGCATTCTAGACTTGCGTCATGGCAGCGTGCGTGATGACGACTGGGAGCACAATGAGGCACGTATTGGTCAAGTTGATGACAACCGTAAACCTGCTCCATTGCCCTCACATATCAATACATTCTTGATCGCAGGTACGATTGAATTTGAAAAGCGCAAATATCGCGCGCTGAATGTGATTGGCGATTATCTAGTTAGTGTAAAAAGTGCTTTAGGCGAACACATGAATCCACGCTTTCAATTGAAAGTGCCTGATTCGCATAAAGCGATTTTCTATGGATTAAACCATTTTGAACTGCATACCCATGCCAGTGTGGCAGAGCAAATCGTACATTGGTTCTATCCAAATCCAACTGAAACGGAATATGGTCAGGTGCATGAATACATGGTTGGGCTGGATGATTTTGAGGGTATTGCGCTGACCTAAGCCCCTAATAAAGCGCATAAAAAAGCCAACATGACGTTGGCTTTTTTATATTTATTATTTTTTCTTTGCGTGGTTCGGATATTTACGGAACAGCTGCCACAAGCTAATCAACGCCAGTGCCACAAAAAACACCAAAGACCATACCGGTAAAGACTGACCCAAGAACGTCCAATCCACAAGTGCACATTCACCAGAACCTGTCAGTACCTGTTCAAACACTGAACGCAAAGGCAAGGTGTCTAACCAATAATCCAGACCTGGTCCACAACTCGGCACTTGATCAGGTGGTAAGTTTTGTAGCCAAACATGACGTGCTGCCACACCTGCAGACCATAAGACCGATACACTACCAAGAAACGTATAAAAACGTTTAAAACCATTTGATGCCGGGTTATGTAAAAAGGCAATCAGTGAAATTAACCCAAGTCCAATCAGTCCCACACGCTGGAACACACAGAGTGGGCAAGGGTTCAACTGTGCAGGGCCATGTTCTAAATACAAGGCAAAGGCCATACCAATAATACTGGCTAAAACCAACACACCACTCACGAAGCGATAACTCCATTGCATGGTTAATCCTCTTAATTTTTTATCTAAATTGCGCAAGATACTGCTCAAAACTCAGTTGGCTGTCTTGCTCTAATTGTGCTTGCTGTTGTAAAGATACCGTAGCCAAATCATCAAAATAAGCCCATGTCTCTGCACTCAACTGATGACGCTCATAACTTGATGCATGTTGTGCGGCCATTTGGCTACCAAAGCCCCATGTCCCACCCGCTTCCAAAGTATCTTCGATCATCTGTGCCGACAAAGTATCATCAACTTCGGCCACTCTCTGTTGCATGACTGTCATTGCTTTACTGTAGAGTGTGGTGTCATAGCACTGATCTAACAACACAACCAGTTCTTGCATAGCCTCTAAATGAGACTGACTCCATGCTTCAATCGGGAACGATTGCTCACCCACAGCAATTGCGGCATTCGGTGCGCGCCCACGATTGACCACTTCCGCTTGGTTTTTCTCGATTTGATCTTGCTCTGCGGACAAAAGTTCTGGGCTATCTAACAGTAAGCAATACAGTGCCAGTACTTCTAAGAAACCAGCGGTATCTTCATTGATTCCAATCGGGCTATACGGATTGATATCCACCGCGCGAAGCTCGACATAACCAACGCCTCGATTACTCAGCGCTTGGGACGGTGTTTCCCCTGCTTGTGGTACTTGCTTTGGACGTACCAAACTGTAGTACTCATTTTCTATTTGCAAGACATGATCATTAATCTGAATCGGTTCGCCCTGCGCATCATTGAGGCCTAAACGACTAAACGGTGCATAAGCTGTTTTGACTGCTTTTTGTAGACCTTCGAGATAACCGTCGATATTGTTATAATGAATCCCGAGTTGCTTTTGTGCTGAGTTTTGATAACCAAAACGTCCCATCCGCAGAGCAGTTGCATAGGGCAAATATAAGGTTCCGCGCAACAACGGCAATAGGTGGTGTTCACGTCCTGTCATAAAACACTGGCAGACCGATGGACTTGCCCCGACCAAGAACATCACCAATGGCGTGAGACGAATAAAGTTGCGGATCAAACCAAAATAACGATGACTGCGATAATCCTGCGCAGACAAGGCTTTCAGCGCTTCATCTGTCTCATGTTGTTGTAATTGTTCAAACAGCTGATCGGGAAAGGACAAATTATAGTGCAGTCCTGAAATGGTTTGCATCCGTCGCCCATAACGAACACCTAAACCATGACGGTATAGGGTTTTAAACTTTCCAATATTAGATGTGCCATATTGAGCGAGACGGATTTTTTCGTCATCGTCATCCAACATACAAGGCATTGACAAGGGCCACAATTTTTCACCGCTTTCCAAGTGTCGATGTGCCACCGTATGGATATCTTTTAGATAATCCAAGGCCTCAGTAATAGTCGGCTGTGGTGGGGTAATAAATTCTAATAACGCTTCTGAATAATCTGTCGTGATGTGTGGGTGAGTCAGCGCAGAACCCAAAGCTTGGGGATGATCAGCTTGAGATAAAAAGCCATTACTTTGCATACGCAAACTTTCACGCTCAATTCCGCGTAACATCCCTTGCAAAAGTGATGAATTGAACCAAGTCGGTAACACAGCTGTAGATTTAGATGCGGGTTGACCCATTACAATCTCACTTTTTGGAAGAAACAACGACCACGACGAATAAAATAAAATCATCAGTTTAAATCAGTATAACGTGATTTTAACTCGGCACATTACACCCAGTCCTATTTTCAAGTAAACCATCTGTTCTATTTTTCGGAAAATATTTATCACAAAGTTACGCTATTAGACATGTCAAAAGTGTGATTCTATTGAAGAATAAATGCTAAAGAATTGTAAACTTTATGAATTATCAAGAAATTTTAGACTTTTGGTTTGATCCTCAACACCAAACTTGGTGGTTTAGCCAAAATGATGCCTTTGATGCCCTGATCGAAGAAAAATTTAAGAGCATTTATGAGCAAGCCATACATGCTGAGCTCTGGTCTTGGCGCAGTAGCGCTGAAGGACGTTTGGCTGAAATTATTGTACTCGATCAACTGTCGAGAAACCTGTATCGCAACAGCCCTTTGGCCTTTGCTCAAGATGCGCTGGCTTTGGCTTTGGCACAAGAAGCGATTTCACTTAAATTAGATATCGAATTATCAGCGACGCAACGCAGTTTCTTATATATGCCTTTTATGCATAGTGAATCAAAACTTATTCATCAATATGCTTTAAAATTGTTCCAAGACTTGGGTAATCCGATCAATCTCGACTTTGAACAACGTCACAAAGTCATTATTGACCGTTTTGGACGTTATCCTCATCGTAATCAAATCCTTGGACGTAACTCAAGCCAAGAAGAACTGGAATTTTTGACGCAACCCAACAGCCATTTTTAACTGTTCGGTTTCTCCCTCTGTGCTAAGGAGTCTACCTCATGACAAAAATTTTAATTGCCTGCGCATTGGCCACTAGTCTGAGTTTAGTGGGTTGTGCCTCTACCCCCTCAAAACCCTTAACCTTCGACCAATTGGGTCGCTTTAGTAACACACCTTTAAATAGCTCAACCTACCGAATCAGCTTTCAAGCACGTCCCAATATGAGCCATGGTACAGCTGAAGAAATCACGTTGGTTAAAGCCGCACAAACCACCGTACAAAATGGTTATCGCTTCTTTAAAGTGTTGAATGACCCAAGCAATCAGAATCAAGCACCAAGGCAGGCCGTGGTTTACTCTAACCCAATGCCTTATTATCCCTACGGCTATTACTCACGCCACCCAGGTTTCTGGCCCGACCCATTCTATGACACACCACGTCTTGTAAACATTGACCCTGTGCAAGTGTCATACAGCATTCAATGCTTTAAAGACCAAAAATCGGCACCAAGTGATGCCTTTGACGCCACGCTGATTTTACAGTCATTGGGTGGAAAGTATGGCCTAAGCCCAACAGGCGAGGTTTTGCCACCACCTGAACCCACAACGCCAGCGCCCACAACCAAAACAAAGTAAGACATAGAGTTCGCCTATGAATGAAACACAAACGACGTCTTCTAACCTACAACGCAGTAAACGCTTTGCCACTATTGCTCTCATCACTGCAGTCGTGACATGGCTTTTGCTGATGGTAGTTGCTAAGTTTGTCCCGACAGACAAAGTGTGGATCATTCATATTTTGATGTTATCTGCTGAAGCAGGTGTGGTCGGTGGTTTAGCAGATTGGTATGCGATTACTGTGCTGTTTCGTAACCCTTTTGGGAAAATGCCCATTCCAAAGTTTTTGCGCGACCACACCGAAATCATCCCTCGTAACAAAGCACGGATTGCTGAATCCATGGGGCGTTTTGTACAAGAGAATTTTCTTTCACCCCAAGTGGTGGAAAAAAGCTTACAAAGTACCGACCTATCTTTGGCAGTGGGTCAATGGCTCGCCAACCCGCAAAACAATCTACAAATCACCCAAGTGATTCAACAAACCGTGCCTAAAGTATTTGAGTTTGTGGGGCAAGAACAAATTGGCCGTTTTATTCAAAGTAATAGCGTGCAATGGGTGCGTAATACCCAAGTTAATCATTTGGCCAGTGAAATGCTGCGTGCAGTGCTGGAAAATGATTTCCATCAAGATGTATTACAACGCGGACTCGACTTGGCGCATGACTGGATGACCCAACACCCTGAACAAAGTCGCGAGCTGACTCAAACCTTGTTCAAAGAACTCGGGGTCTGGAAGTTGGCCAAAGGAGCCAGTTGGATTGGGATAGATGTTCAGCAAAGAACCATTGACTCACTCATTCAACGAGTAGAGTCAATGCTGGCCGATCCAGAACATCCATGGCGTCAAAAAATTGAAGCGATGGGACATGAACTCATGCTCGAACTGGCAGATGCCAACAGTACAGCCAGCCAACGCTTGAACCAAACCAAAGATGCTCTATTGGATAGTCCACAAGTACTGAATTTTATTAGTGGTGCCGTCGCCATTTTATGTGATGCCATAAAACAAGATCTACAAAAAACCGACTCAGGCATTGCACACAACATCCGTGTATCCATTCAACAGATTGGTGAAAATATCATCTCTAATCAAGCTGTGCGAGATCTACTCAATCAGCGTTTAAGTGGCATTGCAGTCAATCTAAGCGATCAATACAGTGAAAAAGTAATTCGTTTTATCAGTGAACGCATCCACGAATGGGACTCCAGTGTCATGATCGACAAAATCGAAAATGAAGTTGGTGGTGACTTACACATGATTCGAGTCAATGGTGTGGTGGTGGGCGCATTTATTGGTTTAGCACTGGGAATTATTCGTGCGGTGGTCGAAGTACTCTTGTAAACGCACACTTTAGTAAAAACCATTCACCCAAATGTCGGCTTTTAGCCGTAGCTACATGCAAAATTTGCATAAGAAAAAGTGGCCTACTGTGCTATTTTGGATGAATATTTAAATACTTATAAAGATTTATGCTTCAATTACCTACATCCAAACTACCCGCACAGGGCATCACTATTTTCAGCACCATGACTGCCATGGCACAGCGCTTAAATGCCCTAAATCTATCCCAAGGTTTTCCAGACTTCGAAGCCCCCGCTGAACTGCTGGATGCTTTAGCACAGGCCACACAAAGTGGGTTCAACCAGTATGCTCCGGGCGATGGGGTCTGGTTATTACGCGAAAAACTGGCACAGCAGTTTGCACAGCGCGATCAAATTCAACTCGATCCAATCACTGAAATTACCATCACCCCAGGCGCAACCATCGGCATTTTTGCCACCATTCAAGCCGTGGTCCATGCGGGCGATGAAGTCATCATCTTTGACCCCAGTTATGACAGCTATGCACCCAGTGTCGCTTTGGTTGGGGGTAAGGCCGTTCACATCCCTCTGCATGCACCACATTTTTCGGTGGATTGGGAGCAGGTCAAATCCGCGATTACAGCCAAAACCAAACTGATCATTATCAACACGCCACATAATCCAAGTGGTGCCATTTGGAGCCAGCAAGATTGGTTGACGCTGATTGAACTGATTCGCGACACCAATATTTTAGTGCTGTCCGATGAAGTTTATGAGCATCTAGTATTTGATGGTCAACGTCACTATTCAGCACTGTCTTTTCCTGAACTGCGTGAACGCAGTGTGGTGGTGGGTTCCTTTGGCAAAACCTTTCATGTAACGGGTTGGAAAACTGGCTACTGCGTTGCCGCACCAGCACTGATGCAATTATTCCGACAGGTCTATCAGTTTGCCAACTTTTGCGGAGTCACCCCTGTACAACTGGCTTTGGCCAATTATATGCAACAACATCCTGAACATATTCAAAACTTAGCGGGATTCTATCAAGCAAAACGCGATCGTTTTATTGAGGGTTTAACTGGCTCACGCTTTCAATGGCTACCTTCTCAAGGCACTTACTTTCAAAATGTGGACTACAGCCACATTCGGCCCGATTTAAGCGATGTTGAATTTTGCCACTTTCTGGCAGAGCAGCATGGCATTGTTGGCATCCCTGTTTCGGTGTTTTATCAGCAGGCACCCGAAGCACTACGCCTGATTCGCTTTTGCTTTGCTAAGACTGACCAAACGCTGGCACAAGCGACCGAAATTTTGCAGAAAGTCTAATTTTTTGACCGCCACACTCTATTCGAAACTCGCCTTTGCTTACTGAAATACATCGGTTTTTCAGCACAGAACTATGCTAGGGTAAGACTGAAAAATGTAATAAAAATGACCTTCAGGGTGACTTATGTCAGCACACAACCCATTGGTGCAACAACAAAAGCTATGGAAAGCCTTTTTCATTTTCTTGATGCCTTTAATTGCGACCAATATTCTGCAAAATCTGTCTGGAACCATCAACACTGTTTTCGTCGGACAGATGATGGGGGTACAGGCGATTGCTGCAGTTGCTGTTTTCTTCCCCATTCTGTTTTGCTTAATGGCATTCGTGATTGGTCTTTCTGCGGGTTCTACAGTCCTCATCGGCCAAGCATGGGGCGCACAAAATATTGAGAAAGTTCGTGCAGTGGTTGGATCTACGCTATTCATGACCTTGATTGGAGGCAGTTTTATTGCCTTTTTAGGGGTAGTTTTCGCACGTCCAATTTTATCGGCTTTGGGCATAGATGAAAATGTCATGCACCTATCCTTGCCTTATGCACGATGGATGTTGGCGGGAAGCCCACTATTATTTATTTATATTATTTATACCTCAATTTTACGTGGTGTCGGTGACAGCACCACGCCACTCATCGCCTCTGGCATGACCATTTTGATTGGGCTTTGTGTCACACCGATCCTCATCGCTGGCTATTTTGGTTTTCCCAAACTCGGGATTGTTGCACCTGCCATTGCAACAACCTTAGGTTTCGTTTCTGTTTTGGTGTTTTTATATTTCTATTTGGGCTATAAGCAGCACCCTCTAAGACTTGATGCACAAATGCTCAGCCATATTCGCTTTGACCGTCAGCTGAGTAAAATTATTCTGCGTTTGGGGATTCCAACTGGCATTCAAATGATCACCACTTCCGTGGCAGGCCTTGTAATTGTTGGTCTGGTTAACCGTCACGGCGCAGATGCAACAGCTGCTTATGGCGCAGTCAACCAAGTCCTAAACTATATTCAATTTCCTGCACTTTCAATTGCGATTGCCGCATCCATTTTTGGTGCTCAAGCCATTGGTGCGGGCAAGTCCGAGTTATTGGCCAAAGTCACGCGTACAGCGCTCAGCATGAACATCATCATTACAGGCTCCTTGGTGGTGTTGGCCTACCTCTTCTCCAAATATCTCATGGCACTCTTTATCACTGACCATGCGGTAGTTGAGTTGGGGCAACAGTTGTTGTTTATTGTACTGTGGTCGATTTTATTCTTTGGTGCCAGCGCCATTTTTGCCTCCATCATGCGGGCTAGCGGTACAGTCACCATGCCGATGGTCATCAATATCGTGGCGATTATTGCGATCGAAGTGCCCTGTGCCTATATGTTTAGTGAATGGTGGGGACTACAAGGTATTTGGTATGCTTATGCACTGGCCTTTGTCAGCTTATGCATTATGCAAGGACTGTACTATCAATTGGTCTGGAAGAAAAAGACTATTGAAACGCTCATCTAAAATAGGATTTTTGCTGCCCTGCTTACACGCACGCCACGCATCATTCTTTCAGATATCCATCAAAAATGAAGCATAAAAAAACCCGCCAAGGCGGGTTTTTTTATCACGATATTAAGACTTTCTTTGGCTTAATTTGGTCGCAAAAGCGGTCACTTTTTGGTAGCCCGTCGGTAAAATACGCTGGATCAAATCTAGCGTTTTTGCATCATTGCCAATCAATAATCGGCGTTTATCTTTTTGCACCGCCTCTAAAATCTGGCGTGCCGCTTCTTCTGGTGGGCAGCGTAGTAGTTTATTGAAAGTCTGTGCAGACTTGTCTGGATTCATTCCGATGCTACGCAAGCTGTCATTCACTTTGGCAGCATTGGCAATATTGGTTCGAATCCCGCCTGGATGCACACACAAAGCACTCACACCAGAGTTTTCCATGTCCAGCTCTTGGCGTAGCGACTCAGTAAAACCACGTACTGCAAATTTAGTTGCATTGTAGGCAGACTGGGTCGGTTGAGCAGTCAAACCAAACAAGCTTGAAATATTGATGATATGTCCATCGCCTGTTTTCTTAATAAACGGCAGAAATTCTTTGGTGCCGTAGACCACCCCCCAAAAGTTAATTCCTACAATCCATTCTAGCTCTTCATAGGATGCCCCTTCTACCGTTGAACCCAGAGCCACCCCTGCATTATTAAAAATCATATTCACTGAACCATGATTCTGTACCGTTTCTTCAGCCCATGCTTTCATCGCCAAACGGTCAGAGACATCTAATTTTTTCGTGGTAACCCGTACATTGCTACCTTGCAGTAATTCAACTGTTTTCGCCAGACCCTGTTCATTGACATCACTCAATGACACATGACAGCCCGCCTTGGCCAATAAAAGTGCCAATTGTTGTCCAATACCCGACCCTGCACCTGTAATTGCTGCGACTTTATTCTTAAAATTCTTCATGAGATTTTGCTTATCCTTTATCTTTGTACATCGACTGTAGATGCTTTTTTTATAATTGACAATATCAATTGTCATAAATTTGATAGCTAAAAGTGTCAAGTCCATGAAAACCCAATAAAGATCTTTGCTTACGCATAGGTACAGAACTTGTTTATTGTTAAACTACAGCAAATCTTGGCTTTAATAGGGCGATGAAACCTGATGACTGCATCTGAACAAATACAACAAAACAGCGATCACAATAAAACCAAAGAACGCCAATTCAAAGGCTTATCACTTTCTGAGCGTAAACAGCTACGTCGTGAAAAACTGATTGAAGCAGGGATCGAAGCCTATGGTACTCACGGTTTTTTTGCTGTAACAGTGAAAGATATTTGTAATGAAGCCAAACTCACCGAACGTTATTTTTATGAATCGTTTAAAAAAAGTGAGCAACTGTTTCAAACCATTTTTCTAAAACTAATTGATGAGTTACAGCACAACGTCATGCAAGCCATCATGCAAGCCTCATCTGATCCACATAAAATGATTGATGCTGGACTACGTGCTCTGCTCACCACACTAAAAGACAATCCCCGCATGGCACGGATTATTTATATTGACGCGATGTTGGTCCAAGAATTACATAATCAAGCCACCATTCATGAAACCATGACCCGTTTTGACCGAATGATTCAAGCCTTTGTAATGCTGATGATGCCGCAAATTAACCGTTCTGAACGTGAAATTTCACTGGTTGCGACAGGCTTGAATGGTTATGTGACTCAAATTGCAATCCGCTGGGTGGTCAGTGGCTTTAAACAATCCTTTGAAGAGGTTCTATCTTCAAGCCGTATTGTTTTTATTTCACTCTTAGAAACCTTTTCAGACCCCAATACACGTGCAAAACTAGATATCTAAGACGCTCAATTTGGATTCCATCTGCACTTTTAAATAAATTTTAGATTAAACTTCCATTAATTTTTTAATCAAATATGACGATTTTTTGTCACATTTTTTTGCAAATTTCATCAATCGTCTGTTTTTTGCAATGATACTGTCATAATTAATCTTTGTAATAAGCCTGTCATAAAATTAAAACGGCCTGCCGTTACCTACAATAGGATATTGCGTTGTGAAAGATGACTACATTTTAATCGTCGATGATGAACTTCCCATTCGAGAAATGATTCACACCTCGTTGGATATGGCAGGCTTTCAATGCTTACAAGCAGAAGATGCAAAACAAGCCCACCAAATGATTGTGGATCAGCGTCCTGCATTGATCCTACTCGACTGGATGATGCCTGGCGGGGTCAGCGGTGTAGATCTATGCCGCCGCCTGAAACGTGATGAAAATCTCTCTGAAATTCCAGTGATTATGCTCACGGCACGTGGTGAAGAAGACCATAAAGTACAAGGTCTGGATGCTGGCGCAGATGACTACATGACCAAACCGTTTTCGACCCGTGAATTAGTTTCACGAATTAAAGCAGTTCTACGTCGTGCCAATGCCCTCAGTGGTGAAAAATCAATTGATGCCAATGGCTTAATCTTAGACCCTGTCAGCCAACGAGTGAGTTTCGGTGACCATATTCTAGATATGGGACCAACAGAATACCGTTTATTGGCGTTCTTTATGACCCATCCTGAGCGTGCTTATACCCGTGCTCAACTTCTTGACCAAGTTTGGGGTGGAAACGTGTATATTGAAGACCGTACCATTGACGTACATATTCGTCGTTTACGTAAAGTGCTTGAGCCTTATGCTGCTGATCGCTTTGTACAAACAGTGCGTGGTACAGGTTATAGATTCTCTACACGTGCGGATATCGCTCTAGGTTAATTTTCTTTTATGTATGAACCCTACCCAGTCCCAGAACTTGCACGCGAACATAAAAAAACGCGATACAGCAGTTTATGGGGCTTTGCCAAACAGGACTTACGTCTGCTTGCCTTTTTCTTGCTGATTGCGAGCTTGATTGGCTTTGGTGTTGGTTATTTTTGGACGTGTATCGCGGTTGCCTTTGCCGTTTTTTTTATTCTGCAAATGCGCTCTTTGTATTTGGTCAATGACTGGATTTCTAACCGTCCCTATGAAGTTCCACCCAACTTGGGGGGCATTTGGGGAGCACTATTGTTCAATGTCTACCGTGCCCAGCGCCAAGAACGAATCGTACAGGCGGAAATGGTCGGACTGATTGATCGAGCACAGTCATCCTTGGTCGCTTTACAAGAAGCAGTGGTACTGGTCGATGACATGCAACAAATTGAATGGTGGAACCCTGCCGCAGAGCGTTTGTTGGGCATTGAACAAAATGATCGTGGCCGCAATATTTTGACTTTATTACGCCAACCGAATTTTGTGGATTATTACAATAATATTGATGCTGCACCAGACGGCTTAAAAATGAAGTCATCCAGCTTTGATGAGCATTATGTTCAGGTCAAAATGACTCGATTTGGGGGTGAAAGTCGCTTACTGGTCGCCTATGACGTGACCCGCATGCACAATCTTGAACAAATGCGTAAAGACTTTGTCGATAACATTTCGCATGAACTACGCACACCACTCACAGTACTCAGTGGTTATATTGAGACTTTTACAGACCAAGAAGACCTCAACCCACGTTGGAAGCGGGCTTTTGACCAAATGCAAGCCCAAGCCAAACGTATGAATGCCTTAGTGAATGATTTACTGTTATTGTCACGCTTAGAAAACGACAAGCAGATCGCAAAAAATCAAATCATTGATATGCCAAGTTTGATGAACCAACTCTATGATGATGCACATGCCTATAATATTGATTATGGTCATACGCTGAATCTTGACATTGACAGTCACTGCGACTTGATCGGTTCTGATATGGAGTTGGCCAGTGCTTTTAGTAACCTGATTACCAATGCCATCAAATACACACCAAAAGGTGGAACCGTGACCATGGGCTGGCACGACAATGGTGAACAAGCTTACTTCACGGTGGAAGATACAGGTATCGGTATTGATCCCAAACATATACCACGTTTAACCGAACGTTTTTATCGGGTCGACAGTGCACGTAGTCGACAAACGGGTGGCACAGGTTTAGGACTCGCAATTGTGAAACACGTGTTGATGCAGCACCAAGCACATTTAGAGATTGAATCTAAAGAAAACCAAGGCTCTATTTTTAAAGTGATTTTCCCCAAAGAACGCACCTATAATCCTGAATAAGCCTTTCTTCAAAAGTATGAAAAAAGCACCGATATCGGTGCTTTTTTGTCACTCATCTTCCGTTTAACAAAGACAGAGACCGAGAGCTGAAACGATTAAAGCGTGTGTCCCATCGCTTCACCCATCACCACAGTCGAGTTGGCTTTAAAGGCTGCATCCCACGTCATTTTGTCTTTTTCAAACAGTACCACAGCGGTTGAACCCAAATAGAAGCGACCCAGTTCAGCACCTTTATCCAAGAACAGCTGATGCTGATTTAACTCTAAACGGCCCGTAGGTTTCACCTTGCCAGTTGCAACGGTTTCAATCCCCGCCACAATCATGGCACCGACTAAAACCACGGCCATACGACCGATTTCTGTATCAAATAAACAGACCATACGTTCATTGCGGGCAAACAAGCCTGGAATATTTTCAGCAGTCGTTTGATTGACCGAGAACAATTCACCCGGTACATACAACGTTTCCGTCAATGTGCCTGCAAATGGCATATGCACACGATGATAATCTTTAGGTGATAAATATACTGTTGCAAACTGACCATTTTTAAACGGTTCAGCCAACTGCGGATCCGCAATCAAATTATCAACAGTAAACTTCTGCCCTTTGGCTTGGAAAATATCACCTTCTACAATTGGACCCAGTTGCGAAATAGCCCCGTCGGCAGGCGACACAATGCTGGTCACATCAGTATCAATATCACGCACACCCTCTTTTAATGCACGGGTAAAAAACTCATTAAAAGATTTGAACTTCAGTGCATTGCTTTGCTCCGCAATCGACATATCAATGCCGTACTGCGCTTTAAAAGCCGTGATGACTGCATTTTTCACAATCGGGTTTTCACTGGCTGCAACTTTACCCACGACACGTGATAATTGATGTTGCGGTACAACACGTTGTGCCTGAATGAAAATTTGTTTTTTTAAGCGTGATGTGAGGCTCAAGACGGCATCTCTCCGGTAATGATAGGACTGTCGAGGCGGTTGCCCCATTCACTCCACGCACCGTCATACGCCTGAATATTCCAACCCAATAAACGACCTAAAATATAAGCCAGTCCTGAACGGTGATGTGACTGACAATACACCACCACAGGTTCATTTAAGTTAAAACCCAATTGCTCTAAGCGTTGCTGCGTGCGTTCTAAAGGGTGCAATCTTAAATGATTTTCACGGTTAAGTGCAGTACTCCATTCAAAATGTAATGCATTTGGAATGTGACCACCGCGTCGCGCTGCAAGGCGGAGACCCGTATATTCATCTTCTGTTCGGCAGTCCCAGAGTTGGACCTGACTACTTTGAACTTTGTCTAATAACTCAGTATATTCAATTCGATACTGCTGTATTTTGGCTTGATCGACCTGTACCAAAGCACTGACAGATTCAAACTGCTCCACCTCAGACGTCGTTGGCAATCCTGCTGCAAGCCATGCATGAATTCCACCATTCAGCAGGCTGGTATTTTCAAAACCTAAGCAGTGTAAATTCCAAATCAAACGCCCAGCCCAAGCACCACCTTCATCATCGTAAACCACCACATGATGCTCGGGTGAAATATTCAGATAAGAAATCAGTTCTCGTAGCCCCTCAGCATCGGGTAGTAAACCCGTAGCCTGTTCGTCTTGGCGTACTAAAAATTTTGGCTTTAAATGCAAAGCATGTGGAATATGCAACTGGTCATAGACCGAGGCGCGACTTAAATCTACGATGCGTAGTTTTTCATTGCCTAAATGCGGAACCAACTGTTCTGCTTCTATCAGTAAGCCAAAATTAAAGGCAGAATGTGTCATATTATTTCGTATATTTTCAGGTCATGCTTTGATCTTAGCACAACTCATTTTTACAATTATTCTGATTTTTTGCATTCCTTTAGCAGAATTATAGATATCTCTATTTGTCTCATTTAAAAAGCGTAATGCCAAAATGAATTCTGGCATTACAAACACTGGAGTTATATAAACTTATACCTCAGTAATCTCAAAAATTTGACGTAAATAGGCCAAAAAAGTATCGTTATCAGTCATGGTCTTACCTGGACTATCTGAAATTTTCGCAACCGACTGACCATTACATTCAACTAGTTTAAGCACAATATTTAGTGGCGTTTGCCCCATGTCATTGGTCAAATTGGTGCCTATCCCGAAACTCACTTGAAAACGGTCTTTGAAATAGTTGTGTAAATCCCACGCTTTCTCTAAATTCAGCCCATCACTAAAGGTCAGCATTTTGGTTTTACTGTCAATTTTCAGCTTTTTATAGTGAGCATAGGCCTTATCACCCCATTCATACGGGTCGCCACTATCATGACGCAAGCCATCGAACAGTTTGGCAAAGTACAGATCAAAATCACGCAGGAATGCATCCATCCCCACCACATCCGTCAAAGCAATACCTAAATCACCGCGGTACTCTTGTACCCACGTTTCCAGTGCTGATTTTTGGAAATTACGTAAACGTACATCCAACGCTTGGAAGGCTTGTAGGAATTCATGCGCCATGGTGCCAATCGGGGTAAGACCTAATTGCTTCGCAATTAAGACGTTACTGGTACCACGGAAAATATGTGGTGCAGCTTGATTAAACACTTCAATCACATGTTTTTGCCACGCCAGACTATAGCGTCGACGTGTACCAAAATCAGAAACTAGAAATGGGGGATCATTTGGGGTTTGCGATGTTTCATAGTGTTTTAATAAGGCCACTTTAGCTTGTAGTCGACGTTCGCCCTCAGCCATGACCTCATCTGTCCGAATACGACGGAAATACAACTCATTGACGATGGCAAGCACAAAGATTTCAAACATCATGGCTTGAACCATCGGCCCTTCAATCCGAATATCTAAACGACCTTGGTGATCAATACTGGCCACAATAAAACGACGTTTGAGTTGAAACAACTCTAAATAATCAACAAAGTCACTTTTGATAAAGCGCAAACCGCGTAGATATTGCAGTTCATCATCTTGAAAACGCAGTAGGCAAAGCAAATCTAATTGGTGATTTAAATCATCCAGAATGTCGACCAAAGGATAAACCGTGTCATCCAAATTACGGCAACGAAACTGGTACACACTATGTGCTTGAGGGAACTTATGCAGTACCACCTGTAGCATCGTAAATTTGTACAGATCAGTATCTAATAAGGATTGGATGATGGCAGACATATCATTTTCGGTTTTTAGCAACTTATTGCATTAAAGCACATTTTTTTAAACTGCATAGCCATGTTTTAGTAATTCACTAGTGCTATTCGACCAAGGTTCAAAGTGAAATGTGCTTTTTACTTTTGTTGAGACTCTGTTTCTATCCATTTTTCCAGCTGTTGTTCTTGACCAATCACTTTTGCAAATTCTCGTACTGTTTTTTGACCTGTCTGTTTGGCCTGTACATCACAATCAACTTGGCGTAGCTGATTGGCAATCGACCATTCCAACTTAAATATTGCCCCCATAAGAGCCGTATTGCCTTTGTGATCGCGTAAACATCGGTCAGCACCATGTGTTAATAACAGCGTTACGACATCTTGATGACCATAATAACTGGCGATCATGAGCCCAGTAAAACCTGCGTGGTTTTTCTGATTGACTGGAAAACCATACTTTAAAAATTCACTCATCACATCTTGATTGCCAGTTCGAGCTGCAGCAAAAAATAGATCTATTAAAGCTTGTTGCGATTGCGCTAAAGATGCTGTCGAAGTCGTTTGTTCTGCATAGACAACCGAAGTACTTAGACTGAGCACTGCAACCATTAAACCGTTAAATAGAAATTTCATGACATATCTTCCACTGTTTAGCGGTTAAAAATACAATGCCTGTAAAACTCGCCCTAGGGTTGCAGGAAAGGTTCTGAGTTTTACAGGACTTTTGGGAGGTGACGTCCTCGCCCTAGTCACCAATTTTGTTCAGACGTATTAGTCTTGTAGCAATGCTGCTTTAGCTTCTACTTGCTTAAGATTTCCTTTGGTTGCCGCGGTTAAACGTCTGCCATAATCTGCATCCGCTTTATAAAAATATGACAACATCAGATTTTTGGTTTCTGGATCTTTGACTTGACCTAAGTCGGCCGCAAGGTTCCGAATCAAATCATTTTTTTCCTGTGTTGAATAAGAGCGGTATAACTCACCAGCTTGTTTAAAAGGCTGTTCTTTTTGAATCGCCTGTTGCAACACTTTTTCACCCAGAGGTGTATTCACAGCCTTGGCATGTAATACCGCGGACTTAGGCTCGGCACGACTGGGTTCATAGTTCACATCAGAATCACGATGCGACATATTCATCGCGCCTTCCTGATTGTTATTTTGGACAGCGACAAGCGGACGGTTGACAGGAATTTGTTGATGGTTTGCTCCCAAACGATACATTTGCGTATCTGAATAAGAGAAAATGCGACCTTGCAACAAACGGTCTTCTGATGGTTCGATACCTGGGATTAAATTTCCTGGTGCAAAAGCTGATTGTTCCGTTTCATTAAAGAAGTTCTTTGGCATACGATTCAGTGTCAATGTTCCAACTTTGAATTCTGGAACTAAATGAGTTGGCCAAATTTTAGTTGCATCCAATGGATTAAAATCAAAATTATTTAAGTCTTTAGGATCAATAACTTGAATATACAAGTCCCATTTCGGGAAATGACCTGCATTGATATTGTTATACAAATCATTGGTTAAATGGTTGAAGTCCTTCGCCTGCATTGCAGCCGTTTCTTCTAGATTCATACCTTTTACCCCCTGCTTCGTACGGAAATTAAATTTCACGTACTGATATTCACCTTTAGCGTTATAAAGCTTAAAGGCATGTACCCCAAAACCATCCAGATTACGATAGCTCACAGGTGTACCCAAATTTGAGTAAACATAGGTCAACATGTTGACTGACCAAGGTTGGCTTTGTAGAAAGTCGAATACGCGATTGGCATCTTGTACATTTGACACAGGACTTGGCTTCATGGCATGAATGAAGTCTGGAAATTTGATGGCATCACGAATAAAAAACACAGGAAGATTATTTCCCACTAAATCCCAATTGCCCTCTTGTGTGTAAAATTTCAAGCCAAAACCATGTGGATCACGTAAAGTTTCTGGTGAACCTTTCGGATGAATGACGGTAGAAAAGCGTAAAAATACAGGGGTTTTAGTGCCTCCCTTAAACATGGAAGCCACGGTTAAATCGGATAAATCTTTGCTTGCAACAAACTCACCATAGGCCCCTGTACCACGCGCATGTACGACTCGCTCAGGAATACGCTCTCGGCCAAAGCGTTGCAGTTTTTGAACGAGTTGAACATCTTGCAGTAAAGTCGGTCCGTATTCGCCCGCAGTTATTGAGTTCTGATTGTCTCCGACTGGTGCACCATTATCTTTGGTTAATGTCGCTGCTTGTGTAACACCCGTCGCAGTTGCCAACATTGCAACTAACAAAGAAAACTTAAACATCGTTTCTATCTCACTAAAATTCCTACCTTTCCTGCGTCAGCCAAGATACAAAAATTACACAAATTGTTAAAACGGATAATTTTCATAAATTTAATCGGTTTATGGAATAGTTTGATCTTTATTCGCTATTCTTCAGTCATTTATGTGCAAAATATGCTTGATGATCTGCTCAGGCAATATAGGTTTGCTACAATTCCACTTTGCATAATCAAGCGATAGATCAAATCAATCATGCGAGCCTTATTACAACGCGTTCTCGAAGCCAAAGTGGTCGTCAATGGTGAAACCACTGGCGAAATTCAACACGGTATCTTGGTTTTCTTAGGTATAGGAAAAGATGATACCTTCGAAAAAGGGAAGAAACTGGTCGATAAGATCTTAAAATATCGTTTCTTCGATGACGAACAAGGTAAAATGGGTTGGAACGTGAGTCAGGCAGGTGGTGGAATCTTACTGGTCTCTCAGTTTACCTTGATGGCGCAGACGCAAAAGGGCTTGCGTCCTGACTTTGGACCCGCTATGCCACCAAATGATGCCCAAGCCTTATATGAACAATTGGTTGACTATGCCAAGGCCCAGTTTGAAACTGTACAGACAGGTATTTTCGCCGCCGATATGAAAGTACATTTGGTCAATGATGGCCCTGTGACTTTTAATTTAGAAGTCGAATAAAAAAGCAACGTATCAAAAAGCCCTCAGTCGAGGGCCTTTTGATAGGATTAAATTTGCTTGATGAATTGTGCTCGCGCCAACATATCCTTAGGTACTTCATCAATGAGCATAACAGTAAGATTTTGATTGTTTTGCATCTTGTTACTTTCAGTATTAGAAATCTCTAAAAGTGTATTCACATCATTAGGGCTTAAGCTATACATAGCACCAGTAGCAGGATCAACAATCAAAAAGCCAACTAATCCACCAAAAACGATATTAGCTATATACCAACCATTCATTTTTGCAGTGACATGTACGGTTTTCTGTTGATAGCCTTCTTTTGAAAATGTAACGTCATAACTTGCGGGTTTAAAATACCCATTACCACGTTTAAGAGTGACCGTTGCAGGGGTTGAGCCTGTATGAATTTTCTCACCCAGTTTATTTGTGATCACAATATTTGCTGTGTCAGGAACTGACTTAAATGTCAGTGTCTGCGTTGAGCCAGACATAATACTCGCACAACCTGTTAGTGCTAAAGATGCTGTCATTAATGTTGCAGTTAAAAAAGTTTTCATAAAAAAATTACCCCCATAATTTGGGGGCAATCATATTGATAAATATATTATTTTTCAATAAAACTTACTTACCCGTTTTTTCTTTCAAAAACGCACGAGCGGCTTTAATTTTTGCTTTCACAGGCTTTGGTAGCTTTGGCGGAACCAATTTTGCAACTTGGTTAAACCAAACCAAGAGACCAAAATCACCTTCCATTTTAATGCTGCCGTTTTGCATGCCGGTCATAAATGCGGTTGGATCACCTTTGATTAAAGTTTTCACACCCTGCTCACTGTCCGCAAACTGTAAAATAAAATCGGCTTTTTCAGCATCACCTGAAACGGTATCAATCTGTCCATTATTGACAATAATTTGGCGGGCCATACCCAAATCCGTACCAATCTGAATACGGAACTGACGCTCATGAACCAATTCAATAAATTTTGGGCTAGTGCGTGCCAGTTGTTTCATACGCAGTGCCAGACCTGTAACCATTAAATCCAGCGGATCCGTGCTGACATCAACCAATGGAAGTTTAACCACAGGAATTGAAGATAGTTTCATGACATGTAAGCCTATTGTAATTGTTGATAAATTGACTGTTTCCAATCCTACCACAAGTTGCCATTTTTACTGCTAGGCTTTGTATAACAATCATGTAAGAACGTAAAAAAGATGCCCTAGGCATCTTTTTGTACGGTATGTACTTATGACTTAGCGGCTAGAACATTGCTGTTGGTCATCTTCATATACAGGTGTATGTTCAATACAACGGCGCTGCGCCAATGCACGTTCTGCACGACGGTCTTCACGTAGAAGTAACATCGTCACAATAAGCATCGCTGAAGTTAAAGCAGTTAAGTAGCTATAAGTGATTGGCATTTCAAAGACTGCTTGCACACCTAGGCGAATGACTTCCAGTATTCCCCAAAACACCATACCCGCCACCATAAAACTCAACCAGCGACGATAAGGCGAAAAGAAAACAGCAATCAACGCAGCGGCGACTAAACTCAAGCCAACGATGGTAGCTAAATTCGCTGTTACCATAAAAACCTCCGTCTAAGATCAGTTCAAGCGATCTATACACTGCGCTGAACCCATCCCCTATACCGTTTAAAATTAATGGATTGTGTAGCTTTCAAACTCTATGCATGCATTATGAGCAGTTTTGAAAAGAAAAAAAGGCTTGTATTTTTAGAATGCGACATACCTTGTCGCCATATTATATTGTCATTACATTTTTTAAGATTTGAACTTTTCCAAAACAAAGACATGCTCGGTCTTGGCGTGTCATTACAAAATAAAACCCTTAATTTCAGCAGTTAAAAATATTTTTTTCGATTCTGTTGATCGTTGTTTTTATCAACATTTTTCACTGACCACTCATCGCTTTTTGCTTAAATTTGCAACAAAAAAACGCAGCTCAAGGGCTGCGTTTTTTATCCTCACAAATGCTTTTAGGCACGATTCAAATCTTTATCATGCACGCCCAATAAATACAGAACACCATCTAAACCAACACTTGAAATGGCTTGATTCGCGTTTTGTCTTACCAATGGTTTCGCTCGGAATGCGACCCCTAAACCCGCAATCGACAGCATCGGTAAATCGTTTGCACCATCGCCTACAGCAATGGCTTGTTCAAGCGAAATCCCCATCTTTTCAGCTAATTCACGCAGCAATAATGCTTTACGTGCACCATCGACAATGTGGCCTTTCACTTCACCTGTCACTACGCCATTTTCAACATCTAGGATATTGGCATGCACTTCATCAATGCCCAATTTCGCTTGTAAATACTCAGCAAAGTACTGGAACCCACCCGACAAAATCGCGGTACGGTAACCTAATGCTTTTAAAGTTGAGATTAAACGTTCCGCACCCTCTGTAACGGTCAAGCGTTCCGCAATCTTAGGTAGAACAGAAGCATCCATTCCTTTGAGCAGTGCGACACGTGCACGGAAACTTTGTTGGAAGTCCAACTCACCCTGCATGGCACGTTCTGTAATTTCAGCTACTTGTGCGCCGACACCTGCTTCAATAGCTAACTCATCAATCACTTCTTGCTCGATTAAGGTCGAGTCCATATCAAAACAGACCAAACGACGGTTACGGCGGTAGGCATTGTCTTCTTGAACCGCGACATCGACATTCAACTCATGTGATAAGCGTAAGCAAGCCGCACGCATCGCTGCAGCATCCAGCATTTGTCCGCTTAAACCAAATTGGACACAAGCGCGCTTTGGCCCATCCAATTCGCCATTTAAGACTGGACGACCTGACAAACGGGTCACAGTTTCAATGTTGAAACCTTGGTTGGACACAATATTTGTAACTGCTTGTAAGTGTGCAGCCTCAAGCTCTGGCGCCAAAGCCGTGACTATATAGCGCGTCCGTCCACCTTCGCTCACCCACTGGTCGTATTCAGTTGTAGTGATTGGTTTAAAACGTACAGTTAAACCAATATCATGTGCTAAAATTAGAATTTCTTTCATCGCCAAAGCCGTTGCGGTTTGGTCATCTGAAGAAACAACTATACCCAAGGTCAATTGGTTATGAATAACTGCTTGTCCAACATCTAAAATTTGTAGTGAATGAGTGGACAATACCTGCATTAATCGAGTGAACTGATTAGGCTGGTCTGGTCCTAAAAATGAAATAAGAATGATTTCTCGCATGAATTGACTCGGGTCTGAGCTACGACTATTGTTAGAATCATAATCGAAATTGAATATATTTTCTTTGGAAGTTTACGTTGAATGCGCCTAGACAAGGGCTATTTGCTAGCCTATTAATTGTAAGTTTTGCTTTACATACCTTTTTATTGGTATTGGCAACGACTCATCAACTGAATGAAAACCGTGCCAGCCAAGGTCAACTGATGACCTCTCAATTGGTGACAGACAGTCTTACAGAACTGGAACCTGCCAACACGGTTTCTCTCGCGCTTTTGGTGGATCGCTATGCGACCAACCCAAGCGTAGCTTCCATTCGTATATTGGATGCCAATAATCAAGTGCTGGCAACTGGTGGTCAGGTGCGAACACGAGATGGTGAAGTGTTTGTTCGTGATGCGCTACAAAACGAAAAGAAAGTGGGTAGTATCGAGATCACACTCATCAAACCAAGTATGGGCGAAATTCTACGGACGCAATGGTTAGCAATTTTATTGTCTTTGGCGATTCATGGTTTACTGTGGTTGGCTTATCGTGCGATTGCTCGCCCAAGCCGTACTGAATACTTAACACGGATCAATAATGAATCTCGCTTAAAACACGAAATTCAAGTGTTAACGCAAACACTTGAACAAGAAAAACATCATGCTGCGGTCGCGATTGCTCAAGCACAGCAACAACTCAAAACCAGTGCTAAGCCGAAAGAGCAAAAACCTGTGATCGTGGACAACCATTCGGTCGCACTCAATATTCAATTCTATGACCCAAAACAATTGATGGACTCAGTCAATACCACGGTCTCAATTCCGTATTTTAACTTGTGCCAAATTTTTCTGAATAAAAGTACCGAGCTTTGCTTAAAGCACTTTAAATTAAACAGCTCAGACGTCAGCACACATCAGTCATTTAATGAACATGGTGCAACCCTCACCATGTCGACCGACACGCCGAATGCCGTGCCATGTCTCATGATGATCAGCAGTGTGTTCCAGCTATTGTCTGACGTTTTATATAAACGTTACCGCGAAGAAAAGCGCTTTGTTTTGCAAACACGTTGTGGTATTTCAACTGCAGTTGATGCAATGCAACTGTCTGCCACTCAAGCATCTGAACGTTTAGTGCAACAACTATCTGCCAAAGAAAGTGCGGTGCATTTAAGCAATGAATTATTGAAAGACATTTCCGAAAGCTATCAATTGATCAACTTACCGAATCCAACCAATGTCTTGACCCGTCATGCCTTTATGGTCAATGGTATGGGTTCAGAGTCTGCCGAATTGGCACAAACTTTAAGAACTGAAATTCTAAAAGCAAAACAATCTAAAGCCTCTTAATTACGCCCGAGCAGAAAAAAGCCTGACACATGTCAGGCTTTTTTCTCTGTCGAACTCAAATTTTCAGTTGCTTTTGGGCAACCAAATGTTGCTGTGCACTATAGCGCTGTTCTGGATCAGTACAGGCTACTTTAAGCCAATGACCATCGGCTTGTAGCTCCCAAGCATTTAAACAATCATTCAGGTAGCTTATTAGCCCATCTTTATAAATTTGTTTTTTCAAAGTGCGATCTAATATTGGAAAGCAGGTTTCCACACGTGAAAATAAGTTGCGTCCCATCCAGTCTGCACTGGCACAGTACAGCTTTTTCTCACCGCCATGTTCAAAAAAGTAAACTCGCGTATGCTCAAGAAAACGACCCACGATCGAACGTACACGGATATTCTCAGACATACCTTGGACCTGTGGAATCAAACAGCAGATCGAACGAATAATCAGATCAACCCGCACCCCAGCTTGTGACGCACGATACAATGCAGCAATCAGTTGCGGTTCAGTTAAAGCATTAACCTTAATGATAATACGTGCGGCCTGACCAGCTTGTGCAAACTCAATTTCTTGCTCAATCAGCTTTAACAGTTCACTGTGTAAAGTAAAAGGCGCATGTAATAATGCCTTTAACTTAGCCATCTTACCCATCCCCGTCAGTTCTTGAAACATGCGGTGAACATCTTCACAAATATCAGGCTGTGTAGTCATCAGCCCATAGTCGGTATACATACGGGCATTGCCCGCATGATAATTGCCTGTGCCTAGATGGGCATAGCGGATCAATTGAGCATTTTCACGGCGTACAATCAAAATCATTTTGGCATGCGTTTTATAGCCCACAATGCCATACACCACCACCGCGCCCGCCTCTTGCAAAATATTGGCTACAGTAATATTCGATTCTTCATCAAAACGTGCACGTAACTCAATCACTGCTGTGACTTCCTTGCCATTTCGTGCTGCCTCTGCCAAGACCTGTACAATTTCAGAGTCGGGCCCACTGCGGTAAAGGGTTTGTTTAATCGCTAGTACATTTGGATCTTTCGCGGCTTCTTTTAATAAGCCAATTACAGGCTGAAAAGAATCAAACGGATGATGCAACAATACATCCTGTGCTTTTAAAGTATCAAAGGTACTTTTTTGTTTGCGCAAAACTTTGGGAATAACGGGAATAAAAACTGGATGTTTCAATTCAGGTCGATCACAACTGGTACTAAGACGTGAAAGATTGATCGGCCCATCAATGCGATAAAGCTCCTGCTCAGTTAAATCAAACTCCTTGAGCAGATAATCAATCACCGCTTCGGGACAGTCATCTTCAATTTCTAAACGCACCGCGCGCCCAAAGCGACGTGAAGACAATTCATCTTTTAGCGCAACCGCCAAATCGTCAACATTTTCCGACAAAATCAAATCGGCATTACGTGTCACACGAAAGGCATAACAGCCTGTAGCTTTCATACCTGGGAACAAATCGCTGATGTGCTGCTGAATCATCGCAGTTAAGAAAATCTGCGTGTCTACACTGCCTGAAACTGCTTTGGGCATCGAAATCAGGCGAGGCAAAGAACGTGGCGCAGGAACAATTGCCATCTCAATGCTTCGCCCAAAAGCATCCTTACCTTGTAAACTCACAATGAAATTCAGACTTTTATTCACGAGACGAGGAAAAGGATGGGAAGGATCTAGACTGATCGGGGTTAAAACAGGTTGGATTTCTTTGGCAAAATATTCTGCAATCCACGTTTTATGTTTTTCTAAGATGTCTTGGAACTGAAGGAATTGAATACCGTGAGCCTGTAACTCGGGTAAAATCGAATGATTGAGCGTTTCAAATTGTTTTTGAACCGCAGTATGAATAGATTGAGACAGGTCTTGTAGTACGACTTCTGTGGGGAGTGCATCAGGGGTTCTGGCAATGGCATTCATATCGCGTTGTTTCATCAAACCCGCAATACGAATCTCAAAAAACTCATCCAAATTACGTGAAAAAATAATTAAAAAATTTAAACGTTCTAGCACAGGCAAACTCAAATCTAATGCTTGTGCTAAAACCCGCTGATGAAACTCAAATAACGATAGCTCTCGGTTGAAATACGTCACCGATGAATGCTGAAAATTATCCATACCCTCTCAATGCTGTTTAAAACAGTCTGTTATGAAGTGTTTGGCAGGGATGTTAGGCAGTCTTTATGACAGTTTAGTTACAATCACAGCCCAAATAGAAAGTTCATCCTGACTTTATGCTTAAAGCTTGAACAGCGTACAGTATTTAAACCAAAATATGTTCTTTTTCACTTTTTTTTATTGAGCATTGTGTCTGCCTTTGTTGCCCAATAGCTAGCTAAAATAGGTCCTGAAATGTTATGCCATAAACTAAAGATGGCGCTGGGGACCGCTGTAATTGGCGAAGCAGCAAAATGCACAGCCGCCAAAGCCACACCGAGACCTGAGTTTTGCATACCCACCTCAATCGAAACCGCTTTACAGTCGGCATGCGGCAAGTGAAACATCCTTGCAGCTCCAAAGCCAAGTAAATAACCAATCACGTTATGTAACGCCACCACAGCTAAAATCAATAAACCAGATTCTAAAATTTGTGCTTTTGAGCCACCAATAATCGCTGCCACAATCAACACAATTGCGACCACTGAAATTAAAGGCATGACTGAAATATAGCTTTCAACTTTATGTTTCAGTACAGCACGTACCACCAGCCCTAAAACAATAGGAAACAACACCACCTGTAAAATTGAACTCAGCATCGACCATGCATTTATATCAATCCATTGGCTGGCCAGCAGATAGAAAATCGCGGGAGTCAGTACAGGTGCTAATAAAGTCGATACTGTGGTACATGCAACAGACAATGCTGTATTGCCTTTCGCCATGTAAGTAATCACATTAGATGCCGTCCCTCCTGGACAACAGCCCACTAAAATGACTCCTATGGCAATTTCAGCGGGTAAGCGGAACAACACACATAACACATATGCCACACTTGGCATCACCACAAACTGGGCAGCCACCCCAATCGCAACTGCTTTTGGACTCTGCATCACACTTTTAAAGTCGTTCAACGTCATGGTCATGCCCATACCAAACATGATCAAGCCCAACATCCACGTGATATAAGCTTTCATCCAGACAAAGGTTTCAGGACTCAAAAGTGCTATCCCTGCAAATAATACGACCCACAAAGCAAAGGTTTTTTGAATCCAAGTGGTAAATCTTAAAAAAGTGCCCATGACCTTTCCCTACAGCATGCCTTATGATTTCTATGTTGATGATTACAGAGTCTCGATTGGATCAATACATCCTTTGTGCATATTGTTGTGCAATGTCTTTGCAATAGAGACGTTTTACGCCTTGCGCCAGCATGTCTTGCCATGCATGCTGTAAAGATCCCTGTAAGTCGATACCTTTGGTGGCATCTGCAATGACATAAGTTTGAAAACCGAGTTGTGCAGCATCTATTGCGGTCCACGCAACGCAAAAGTCTGTTGCAATCCCAACAATAAATACCGTATCAATCCCACGCACTCTTAAATAGCCTGCGAGTCCGGTTTGTGTCTTATGATCCGCTTCTAAAAAAGCAGAATAACTATCAATGTATGCATGACATCCTTTACGGATGATCAACTGCGCTTTGGCAAGGTCGAGATCAGGGTGTAATTCAGCATCCTGCGTGCCTTGTACACAGTGGCGTGGCCACAGCACTTGTGTGCCATAGTCCAATTCAATGGTTTGAAAAGCTTGCTTTTCAGGATGATTCTCTGCGAAAGAAATATGATTTTCTGGATGCCAATCTTGGGTGAGTACAATATTGTCAAAATAAGCGCCCAACTGATTAATTTTAGGAATAATTTGATCTGATCCTGCCACCGCTAGATTTCCGCCGGGGGTAAAACCATTTTGTACATCCACCACAATCAGTGCCATATTCTTCTGCATTCTTCTCTGTCCTTTTTGTTCTGTGCTCGAAGGCCAAGCTTAGCTTAATTTATAAAACAGTATTCATCCTCGCGGGTCAAAATTAAATGACTGTAGCCTTGAGTGCAATGGATATTGAAGCAAATCAACAAGTACGCTACGCAGCATTGTCATTTTGATGAAAAAAAGCCTGCTTCTAGCAGGCTATTTTCCAACTCATGCTTATGGATGATGTCATACGCCCTTCATACGACGGGTCAGTAACAACATCATCACCGCTGAAATCACAATACATGGAATCGCTGCTGAAATGACTCCTGCTGCACCGAAACCTGCGTTTAGTAATGCTCCAGCAATTGCAGGCCCTAGCATTGCGCCAATCCGCCCTACGGCAGAAGCGACGCCAATACCTGTGCCACGTACTTCAGTTGGGTAGACAATTCCACCAAAAGCATACAATACGCCCTGACAGCCAATCACAAAAGCACCAACCAATGCTGCGGCCAAATACATTTGATCCAGTGAAGAAGCCGCATTTAATGCCAATAACCCCGCCAAGATGCCGCCATACATCAGTACGATGACATAAGCTTTCTTCCAGCGGTCTGTCAGCATCCCTAAAATCACGGTCCCCACTGTCGCACTTAGCATAAAGTAGAACTGCGCCGTTGCACCTTCCTTACGTGAAAAGCCTAACTCAGTAAACAGTGATGGTAACCAACTGAGCATGATGTACACCACCATCAGGGTGAAAAAGTAGCTCACCCAAATAAATAAGGTTCTAAATAAATTATCCGCGTTCAACAGCTCTTTAAACGCGGCTTGAGGTGCAGCCTCAGTGGCAGATTTTGGGTTTTGAGTCTTTAAAAATTCCTTCGACTCAGGCAACAACCACATCATCACAGGAATGACAATAATCGGTAATAAACCACCCAAATAGAAAATATTCTTCCAGTTGGCACCAAACTCAGTACTTGCAACCAATGAAAGAATGGCAGCACCCACAGGCATACCGCAGTACATCAATCCAACAGCACGACCGCGGTTTTGTAGTGAAACTGCCTCAGAGGCTAAGGTAATTAAAATCGGCATCGCCGCACCAAGACCAGCACCTGCCAAGAACCGCACCAGCAATAAACTATTAAAGCTGTTGACCCACACCGTACAGAGTGTAAAGACCGCAAAAATAGCCACTGAACCAATCAACACTTTTTTACGGCCAATTCGGTCAGCAAAACGCCCGCCCACCAGTGCACCGGGCAATAGACCCAGAATCCCTGCACTAAAAAACACCCCCAACTGTGAACTATCCAAACCGAAATATTCACGAATGCCTGCGGCTGCAATACCTGCTGCTTGAATATCCAGCCCTTCGATGACTGCAATTAAGAAGCAAATCGCAACCGTGACAATTGCATGTTGCCTATCTGATTTTTGCATTGGGAAATCCTTGTTCAATCAGCGTTCCAAAAACGCCATCATCTATGAGCAAGGTCGGAGAAATAACTATCAAAAGGTGGAATGAAATCATACAAATGGCTAAAATTAGTGGATTAGTCCTGTATTAACATCCGTTCAGATATAGTCTTAAAAACAATAAAAATAAGGAAAAAATTTAGACTAAAATGCTGAAAATAGGCATATCACCGATTTAATAAAAGCAAGTTTCCCCCTTTTAGTGATAGCTGAAATGAATGATTAGACTGCTTTTTAGCAATGATTCTTTTGTAGCAAACAGATTTGCAGAAATCACATTTACATCTTGTATGAGTTTTAAAAGGTCTTAAATTCTGACTTTTATACACGGAATATCAGGTTTGATAGACTTTTAAGCCTCTTTTTCATCTAAAAAACCACTTTTCGATGGCCCCAAACGACTCACGTCTGCCTTGCGTAATACTATTTTCAGGTTCTGGATGAAAAGCATGTTCTTTGTACAGCATTTAAACAGGCTTTATTTTTGTAGCAAAAGATAAAGTTTTTATACACTTTGACTAAATCATATTGTTCTTCATGTTGTGTTCGTTCATAATTTGCATAAGCATTATTCAATGCATCAGCGCTTTGAAAATGCTATAAATTAAAATACGTACCCATCCAATCTTATGTTTTTCTGGCCTAACTGGATGGACAAATAGGATATTTTTTTAAAATGACTCAGCAAGCACAGACCATCCAAGGCTCAATTGTCGCAATCGTCACCCCTATGTTTGAAGATGGCAGCGTAGATTGGAAGGGTCTAGAGAAGCTCGTTGAGTGGCACATCGCACAAGGCACAAATAGCATTGTTGCTGTCGGTACAACGGGTGAAGCGTCTACTCTAAGCATGAAAGAACATACACAAGTGATCAAAGAAATCATTCGTGTAGCAAACAAACGCATCCCGATTATTGCGGGTACTGGTGCGAACTCAACTCGCGAAGCCATTGAGTTGACCAAGGAAGCCAAAGCACTGGGTGCAGATGCTGCCCTTCTTGTTACCCCGTATTATAATAAACCGACTCAAGAAGGCTTATACCAACATTATAAAGCCATTGCAGAAGCGGTTGACCTGCCTCAGATTCTTTATAACGTTCCAGGCCGTACTGGCGTTGATATGACAAATGAAACCGTTATTCGTTTGGCAGATATCCCACAAATTGTAGGCATTAAAGATGCCACAGGCGATGTTGCTCGTGGTCAAGCTCTGCTTGAGGGTCTTGCTGGCAAAGATATGACTGTGTATTCAGGCGACGATGCAACAGCCTACCAACTGATCTTGTCAGGTGCTCAAGGTAATATTTCTGTGACTGCAAACGTTGCACCAAAACAAATGAGTGATGTTTGTGCAGCAGCACTTGCAGGTGAAGCTGAAAAGGCAGAAAGCTTAAATACTCAAGTTGCAAATCTACACGAAATTCTATTTTGCGAATCGAACCCAATTCCTGTGAAATGGGCACTTCATGAAATGGAGTTAATCGAAACGGGTATTCGTTTACCATTAACACCACTTGCAGAACAATATCGCACACCGCTCCGTGAAGCACTCACAAAAGCGGGTGTCATTCAATAAAGAGCACATTAATATGCAATTACGTTTAGGTCTTACCCTCGCACTTTCAGTCGTCAGTTTAGCGGGTTGTAGTTCTCTTGCAGTCAATAACGGTAGTTTGGACTATAAAGAAACAGCAAGCTTGGAACCTCTTAAATACCCTGAAGGCTCAATGGTTCGACCTGCAACGCCGTTGTATCCAGCTCCAACGGTTGAGGCACTTGCTTTAGAACACGCACCAGTACTTGAAAACAAGCGTGGTAACCGTTTCGCAATGCCTCGCCCAGAATCGACTCAAATTACCAACCAAACAGAATCAACTGAAACCGTAGCTGTAGCCGTAGGTCGCCCTCAATTGATTATTGACGGAAATAAGAATCCGCTGCTCAAAGTTGAAGGAAATTCTGCTACAATTTGGCAATACACACTTGCCACCCTCAGCAGTCTCAACCATCAAATCGTTGGCCAAGGCAAAAATGGTTATGAAGCAACCATTAAGGTCGATCAACAGACCTATGTGTTAAGACTAACCGCTGTCGGTACAAGCAATAACCTTGCAGTGTTCAATGCCGATAACAGTTTTGCAGCGCCTGAAAAAGCCACAGAATTGTTAACTCAGATTTACCAAAATTGGCCAGCCTAGTCGTACTAGGCATTTTTTTTTGAAAAAGGTTCCCTCATGTTAAAACAAACCTTGCTCTATACTGGTAAAGCGAAATCTGTCTATGAAACAGACAGTGCAGACCACCTGATTTTAGTCTTTCGTGACGATGCTTCGGCATTCAATGGTGAAAAGATCGAACAACTAGATCGAAAAGGTAAGGTGAACAACCGTTTTAACGCCTTTATCATGGATAAATTGGCTGCGGCTGGCATTGAGACTCACTTTGAAAAACTTCTTTCACCAACAGAAGTTTTAGTGAAAAAACTCAGCATGATCCCTGTTGAATGTGTGATTCGTAACTATGCAGCAGGTTCTTTATGCCGTCGCTTAGGTGTAGAAGAAGGCAAGGAATTAACTCCGCCGACTTTTGAATTATTCTTCAAAGATGATGCTCTTGGCGACCCAATGGTGAATGAGTCTCAAGCGATTGCTTTAGGTTGGGCAACTGCTGAGCAACTTGAGCAAATGAAAGTCCTCACTTACCAAGTGAACGAAGTGCTTAAAAACTTATTTGACCAAGGTGGCATGCTACTTGTGGACTTCAAACTTGAGTTTGGTGTATTCCACGACCGTATTGTTCTTGGTGATGAGTTCTCTCCAGACGGCTGCCGTCTATGGGACAAAGAAACCAAGAAAAAACTCGACAAAGACCGTTTCCGTCAAGGTTTAGGTGGTGTGGTTGAAGCGTACGAAGAAGTTGCTGCACGTTTAGGTATCGACCTTTCTGATATCTAATCTATTACAGATTCAAAAAAACCGAGCTTAAACGCTCGGTTTTTTTGTTTAAACTTCATCTATAGTCTGCTCGTTTTCAAACCACGTTTCACTCAGCATACACTTTGTGGAACATCGAAATTTGCTAAAAAATCAACAACGCTGTACGTCATAGCGCACAAGATTTCAAGCGTATTTCAGCTATATATTGAACTCATTCTATAATATGATAAAACGATATGAACAGGACGTTCTTTAGATAAAAATTATTCCAACCGAAAAATATCCATATTTCCTCATCTCTCATGGCGAGAAGATCCATTGATCCTCTAAGAGCAGAAAACTGGTATAGATGTTGCTTTTATTTAAAAGTACTCAGTCGGGTAAGTTCTATCTTCGTCTTATTTTCTAGATTTGATTTTTTTACGGATGGCTATATTTAAAATGAAAAACTGGCAAAAAAAATTACTACTTTCCACTACATTCGTACTCACTGCGCTAAGCAGCACTGTTCAAGCAAAAGAATGGAAAACCATTCGTTTTGGTACAGAATCTGCATACGCTCCTTTTGAATATAAAACCCCTGACAATAAGCTGGTCGGTTTTGACATCGACTTGGGAAATGCTATTTGCGCCAAATTAAAAGCCAAATGTGTTTGGGTAGAAAACTCCTTTGATGGAATGATTCCTGCCCTCAAAGCCAAGAAATTTGATGGAATTTTATCATCCATGACCGTGACGGCTGATCGTTCAAAACAAATCGCGTTTAGTAATAAAATTTATAATACTCCAACCCGCATGGTCGCGAAAAAAGGCTCTCCTTTACTTCCGACACCCGCTTCTTTGAAAGGAAAACGTGTAGGTGTGCAACAAGGGACCATCCAAGAAAGTTATGCAAAAGCTTATTGGGCACCTAAAGGTGTGAATGTGGTTCCTTATCCAAACCAAGACGTGCTTTATCAAGACATGGTTTCTGGGCGTCTAGATGCAACATTACAAGATGCAATTATGGTTGATGGTGGTTTCCTGAAATCAGCAAAAGGTAAAGGCTTTGCTTTTGCAGGCAATAATGTGGTCGATGCCAAAACACTCGGTGTAGGGGCTGCCATCGGCTTACGTAAAGAAGACGTCGATCTGAAAAAGAATATTGATAAGGCTTTAGCTGAAATTATTGCCGACGGCACCTATAAAAAACTCGAGAAAAAATACTTCTCCTTCAGCATTTATTAACCTATAAAGTGTCGGTTCAATACCGACACTTTTTATATATAGCTGATTTACAAAATATTATATTTTTACTCGGAGAAACTGAGTATGTTTTTGTCTGGCTATGGTCCCGTATTACTCAGTGGCACTTGGATGACCATTCAGCTTGCATTGTTATCCCTTGTACTTTCGATCATGATTGGATTGTTTGGTGCAAGTGCCAAACTCTCCCATATTAAAATCATACGCTATGTTGCGACTGTTTATACCACACTCATTCGTAGTGTTCCCGATCTGGTGATCATGTTGTTGTTATTCTATAGCCTGCAACTTGGACTGAACTCCATTACCGAATCTTTGCAGATGGAGCAAATTGATATCAATCCCTTTGTGGCGGGGGTGATTACTTTGGCATTTATTTATGGGGCCTATTTTACTGAAACCTTTCGTGGTGCATTTCAAGCCGTCCCCAAAGGTCAACTTGAAGCCGCATATGCCTACGGCATGACCCCATTTCAAGTTTTCAGGCGTGTCCTCTTTCCACAAATGATGCGTTTTGCCTTACCAGGCATTGGTAACAACTGGCAAGTCCTCATCAAAGCCACCGCTTTGGTGTCCTTAATTGGTTTGACCGACATTGTCAAAATTACCCAAGATGCAGGTCGAAGCAGCATGCAAGTGTTCTATTTTAGTATCGTTGCGGCAGTCATTTATTTGGCCATCACCACCCTTTCAAATTTAATACTCATGTGGCTGGAACGTCGTTATTCTGCTGGTGTGAAAAAGGGACAATTATGATTGAGATTATTCAACAATATTGGCAGTCCTACCTGTGGACCGATGGTTTTCAAATGACTGGCGTTGCCATGACCGCATGGTTGTTGGTGCTTTCTATTGCAATTGGCTTTGTTTTAGCTGTACCTCTATCGGTTGCCCGCGTATCAGAAAATCCTTTTTTACGTCTTCCTGTTTGGTTTTACACCTATGTATTTCGTGGTACACCCCTCTATGTACAACTGCTGATTATTTACACGGGAATTTATAGCCTTGAATTTGTCCATGCCCATGAACGGCTCGATGAATTCTTTAGAGAAGGGCTTAATTGCACCATTTTAGCGTTTGCACTCAATACAGCGGCTTATACCACTGAGATTTTTGCTGGCGCAATACGTTCAATTCCCTACGGTGAAATTGAGGCAGCAAAAGCCTTTGGAATGTCGCCGTGGAAACGCTATACCCGCATTATTATTCCGTCTATGCTACGCCGAGCACTGCCTTTTTATGGCAATGAAGTCATTTTGATGCTGCATGCAACCACCATTGCCTTCACTGCAACCGTGCCTGATATTCTCAAAATTGCACGAGATGTCAATGCTGCCACTTATGCCACTTTTGACGCCTTTGGCATTGCCGCTGTGCTATATGCCTGTCTGGCATTTATCCTCATTTGGATCTTTCGTAAATTGGAACAACGCTGGCTGGCGTTTTTAAAACCATCGAATCATTAGGAGAAAAAATGGAAAATTCAGCAAAACTGGTGATTCGAGATCTTTGTAAAAGCTTTGGCGATCATGAAGTCTTAAAAGGGGTTTCACTTGAGGCACATGCAGGCGATGTGATTAGTATTATTGGTTCCTCGGGTTCAGGTAAAAGCACCTTTCTTCGCTGCATCAATTTTCTAGAGCAGCCAAGCCAAGGTAGCATTGAACTCAATGGTGAGCAGTTAGAGACGAGCTTGGATAAAAATGGCAATCTCAAAGCCACTAATCCCAAACAGCTACAAAAAATGCGCACCCAACTGATGATGGTGTTTCAACATTTCAACCTATGGTCACATATGACGGTATTAGAAAACATCGTTGAAGGGCCCATTCATGTTTTAGGTTTAAAACGGAGTGAAGCGGAAGAACGGGCTCGTAAATATTTAAGAAAAGTTGGACTCGCAGAAAGTGTAGAAACAAAATACCCCTCTTTTCTATCTGGTGGACAGCAACAGCGTGTCGCGATTGCTCGTGCCTTGGCAATGGAGCCTGAGGTGATGTTGTTTGATGAACCAACCAGTGCTTTGGACCCTGAGCTGGTAGGTGAGGTGTTGAAAGTGATGCAAAGTTTGGCTGAAGAAGGCCGAACCATGATTGTGGTCACCCATGAAATGGGCTTCGCACGCCATGTGTCCAACCATGTTATATTTTTAGATCAAGGTAAAATTGAAGAACAAGGCGACCCGAAAGAAGTCTTGATTCACCCGAAAAGTGAACGCCTCAAACAGTTTTTAGAAGGTAACTTTAAATAATTGAATAGCCCTCAAAACCCTGATTCAAGAAAAACCCGTTTTAAACAGAATGCCAGTCAGTTCCGAAACTGACCGGCATTTTCTTTTTAAACTCTAGATCTTATTTAATACTGGTTAATGTCATCCGCCATCCGAACAAAAATAAAAACATTGCTTTTATCTGTGGTGCAAGACGAAGTCGTCAGCATTAAAAATGGACTGCTTTTACAGCAAAAGTTGTTTTACATATATAAATTGAACAAATTCTGTGGTCGAGCACATCGCATTGCAAGATTTTTTCTTACTAAAACTCGCTTCATCAGAAACAAAACAAAGACCGAAAATTGAACTTAAAAACGCTAAGGCTCAGCAAAAAGGAGCTAAAAGTTTAAGGAAATGAATATGGAGCGTATTTACTGGCTGAGATTTTCTTTTTAATCGGGCCATTTTATTATAACCCTAAACCAACACTTTCAACTTGGCGCATATATAGGGCCGATAGCTAACGTTTTATCGCGGTACACTCAAACAGACAAGAATACTTCAACATTCAACGCACGACTGAAAGAGTTCAACTCGCGAATAGCGATTCATGTGAAAAACCTCGCTAGATCATTCGGTGTTCTATTGACACGTTATATATTTGTATACTGATTTTTAGTGGTCTCCATCACTAAAAAACTGGTGATTGAGGTAATGTAAGGAATCGTCCCCAAAACATCCGTATGGAACTTTTTATACGCTTTAATATCTGCCACTTCCACTCTAAGTAAATACTCAACCGAGCCCGTAATGGTATGACACTCGGTCACTTCATCCGCAGCAGAAATCACATCCTCAAACTGAACCAAACTTTCTTTTGAGTGACAAGATAACCCGATAGTCACATAAACCGTTAAACCAATCCCCAAAAGCGAACGGTCAATCACCGCTTTATATCCGCGAATAATGCCTATTTTTTCTAGTTCTTGCACGCGTCGTAAACAGGCCGAGGCTGACAAACCCACGCGTTCTGCCAGTTTAATATTGGTTAAATGTGCATCGCGTTCAAGCTCACACAATATCTTTCGGTCCAAGCGGTCTAATTCAATCATTTATTGCATAAAATTCATTTTTAAAGATCAATATACAATCAAATTGTGCTAGATCAACAATAAAATAATATTTATTTTGACCTTTCAGCCATTATGAATATGTCTCTCTTTGCACCTTATCTGCTGTTTTGTATTGTTATGACAAGCACACCTGGCCCTAATAATGCACTGGTCATACTGTCTGGTGCACGATTTGGAATATATAAAACTGTACCGCTCATTCTTGGCATTGCCTTTGGGGTTGCCGTACAACTCTTCACCATTGGCATCGGATTGAACCAAATTTTCCTTACTCTGCCTCAGCTTCAATTTATTTTAGGTTTTATTGGTTTTATGTATATTCTTTGGCTTGCATGGAAAATTGCATCTAGTGGGCCACTCAACATCGAATTAGAGCAGAAACCCTCCATGGGCTTCCTGCAAGGTGCGTTATTTCAGTGGGTCAATCCCAAAGCATGGATCATCTCTATCAGCACAGTCTCGACTTATTTTGCTTTAAATCCTCCTGTCAGCGAGATCATTTATGCCGCCCTGATTTTAATGTTGGTTTCGATTCCCTGCGTTGGCATTTGGGCGGTGAGTGGACTTTTCTTACGTCAGCACCTCATCAAACCTCAGTTTGCTTTTATCTTTAATATCACGATGGCAATTGCCTTGCTGGTCTCTGTTTTACCTACTGCATTACGATTGATGAGTAGTTTAACGCCATGAGCATATAAAAATCCCTACACATGGCTACAACGCATACATAAACCACTCCAACAAAAAAGCCCGATCTTTCAATCGGGCTATATTTACTGTTGTTGCTGCTGTTGTTGCCAACGTCGCTGTTGTAAGCGCTCTCCTTCAACCTCACGCTTATTGCGTGCTGACTCATATAGCTTGGTGCCTTTCAGTTCAGGTGGTAAATACTCTTGCATCACAAAATGCTCTGGATAGTTGTGTGGATACAAGTAGTCGACACCATAGCCCTGCTCTTTCATCAACTTAGTTGGTGCATTTCTTAAATGCAACGGCACAGGTAAATTTGCCGTTTTTTCAGCCAAATCTAAGGCTTTATTGATTGCAAGATATGTACTATTACTTTTTGCACTGGTCGCCAAATACACCGCACACTGCCCTAAAATAATTCGGCACTCTGGCATACCCACAGCTTGAACAGAGCGGAAGCATTCGCCCGCCAGAAGTAAAGCATTCGGATTTGAGTTGCCAATATCCTCAGAGGCAGCAATCAACATACGACGTGCAATAAAAACGGGATCTTCTCCGCCTTTGAGCATGCGTGCCATCCAATATAAAGTAGCATCAGGGTCACTGCCACGAATCGACTTGATAAAAGCCGACACCAAATCATAGTGCTGCTCACCCGATTTGTCATAACGGGCAATATTTTGCTGTGCAACTTTGACCACCATTGCATTGGTCACGATATTTTCAACGTCTGGCTCGAAAGTTCCTGCAATCAACTCAATAAGATTCAAAGCCTTACGTGCATCACCTGCGGCAAATTGCACCAAAGCTTCAAATTCTTCGATCTGAATGTAGCGCTCTTTTAAAAATTTGTCGTTCTTAATCGCTTGTAATAATAAAGTTTGAATCGCATCAGCATCGAGTGCATTTAAGGTATAGACCTGACAACGTGACAGTAGCGCGCTGTTCACTTCAAAAGATGGATTTTCTGTGGTGGCGCCAATGAGGGTAATTTTGCCTTTCTCCACAGCATTCAGTAGCGCGTCTTGCTGTGATTTGTTAAAACGATGAATTTCGTCAATAAACACCACGGGTGGCATTAAGTCCCCGCCATCGGCAATGATCTCACGGAGTTCTTTGACCCCCGTATTGAGTGCAGATAGACTGACAAACGGTCGGTCGATCGCTTGTGCCAACAGTAAAGCAATCGTGGTTTTCCCCACCCCAGGTGGTCCCCAAAAAATAATAGATGGCAAATGTCCTTGATCAATCATTTGACGGAGCGGTGCCTGCTCACCCAATAAGTGATCCTGCCCAATAATTTCAGACAAATCACGCGGGCGTAAACGTTCAGGCAGTGGAATATTGCTATCGGACATAGGACTAAGACTTAAATGCGTTCATCGAATGCTTATGTTATGGCAAATTCAGGTAAATGACACAAGCTTTTCATGCAATTTCACGCCGCTTTTCTCCGCTAGCGAACCCAACGCACAATATAGTCTTCGATCTCTTCTTGATTGATCTCATCTTCAGAAATACAGCGTCCCGCCGCAGACTTTTTGGCTTTTAGAATGCTCTCACGTGAACCCGTGTTCAGATAGTGCCATCTGGGTAAATTTTTACCTTCATGTAAACGACGATAGGCACAGCTCGGTGGTAACCAATGAATCGTGTCTAAAAGCTCGGGGGTGAGCTGGATACAATCGGGTACATGCTGCTTGCGGTTGGGGTAATCACGACAACTGGCCGTTTGGCAATCCAACAGCTTACAAGACACTTTGGTATAGGCGACTTCCTGACTTTCCTCATCTTCAAGTTTCACCAAACAACACAGACCACAACCATCACACAGCGCCTCCCACTCTGCTGGATGTAACTCAGCAAGGGTATAATGCTTCCAAAACTCTGGGCGTAATTCGTGTGCCATGGGGGCTGCCAATAAACTCAATGACCTATTATAACCGATCATCAGCTTAGTTTTTAGCGTCAAATCATTTTCAAGATTTACATCATATTCATAAACTTAAAATAAAAACAGAACATTTTTTAAACAAAAGCAACACAGTGAGTTTGAAGGATCTTTTTATACTCAATAAGTAATCAATAAAAACATCCATGGAGAAGAGCTATGTTTCGTTGGGCGATTATTTTTGCAGTGATTGCACTGATTGCAAGTTTACTTGGCTTTGGTGGTGTCGCAGGTTTATCGAAAGACTTTGCAATTATTTTATTAGTGATTGCAGTCATACTTGCTATTGTCGGCTTCTTGTCCCGTGGCAAAGTATAGGGAGCTTAAATGCTTTACTGACAAAAAAGAAGGAATGATTTCCTTCTTTTTTCGTTATGGCATTTAAAAAATAATTTCTCACATTTCTTCTACAAATCAGGCTGTTTTTCAAATCCTTGTAAAAGTTTTTATGCTTTAATCAGAACATATTATCTAACAGGATTTGAGCATGACGATCAGTATTCAAACTCGGGAAATTCAATATAACACAGCAGATGGACAACGCTTAGTCGGTTATTTTGCAGCACCCAATGGCCAAACACCCCATGCAGGAATCATTGTTGCACCCGAATGGTGGGGTCGAAATGAATATACTGAACAACGTGCTCGCGAGCTAGCTGAACATGGTTATGCTGCTCTGGCGATTGATATGTACGGCGACAAAAAAGTCACCATTGATGCCAAGCAAGCCTATGAATGGATGATGCAAACTTTTGCCGATGCAGACACCATCGTCAACCGTGCGCAAGCTGGTTTAGAGACGCTTGCAGCCCAGCCTGAAGTGAATGCCGATCAACTGGCGGCCATTGGTTTTTGTTATGGTGGCAAAGTGGTTTTAGACTTGGCACGTTCTGGTGCTCCACTCAAAGCTGTCGCAACCTTCCATGCAACTTTGGCACCGAAAGCCCCTGCGGTCGAAGGTCAAATTCAAGGTGAAATTTTAGTTTTACATGGTGAGTTAGACAGCATGGTCACCTTGGATGATGTTGCAAGCTTCCGTGAAGAAATGCATGCAGCGAAAGTAAATCATGAAGTCATTGTTTTTGAAGATGCGAAGCATGGCTTTAGTAATCCGTTAGCCGATGAACGTGCCAAAGCCAATGGTGTAGACTTGGGCTATAACCCTGAAGCAGAAAGACAGGGTCTTGAAGCAATGTATGACTTGCTAGAACGCAATCTCAGTGCTTAACTAGAGACGAGCAAGCAAATATCACTTGCTCATATCCAGTAGGATAGATAATTAGATTTTAGAGGAGATAACAATGACTGAGACCCAATGCCAATATTGTAATTTTGATGAATTTGATGTGCTTGATAAAAACGAGTTTGGGGTGATTTTACCCGAACCCAATGCGCTCTCTAAAGGTCATTGCGTCATTATCCCTCTACGCCATATCAGTTCATTCTTTGATATCACTGACAAAGAACGTAAGAGCTTAATGTCTTTGTTAGAACTGGCACGTAATGAACTCCAATTGCGTCATCAACCTTCAGGTTTCCATATTGGGTTTAATGATGGTGAAATATTTGGAAATGTGTCTGAACACTTACATATCCATATTATTCCACGCTACAAAGACCAAGAGCTCAAACTCGATGCACGCTGGGGCATGACACACGACTAAATGCTCATTTGATCAATGGCGCTTCGGCGCCATTTTTTATAGGCAAAATACATGCGTATAAAAGACATTCCGTTATACTAAGTCGAATTTTTTGTTTGTGCTTCAGATGTCTCCTTTCTCTTTTTCAGATGCGTTACTGACTTGGTTCGATGTTCATGGTCGACATGACCTACCATGGCAAGTGGCCGATGACCCCTACAAAGTTTGGGTGTCTGAAATTATGCTACAACAGACCCAAGTCAAAACCGTACTGCAATATTTCGAGCGTTTTATCGAACGCTTCCCAACGGTTGAAACTTTAGGGACAGCATCATGGGATGAGGTCGCACCTTACTGGGCAGGTCTCGGCTACTACGCACGCGCGCGTAATCTGCATAAAGCGGCTAGTATTGTGGCACGCCATGGTGCTTTTCCTCAAACCTTGGAAGGATGGATTGAGCTGCCCGGTATTGGACCCTCTACCGCAGGGGCACTGATGTCTTTGGGTTTACGTCAGTACGGCGTCATTATGGATGGTAATGTAAAGCGCGTTCTCGCACGTTTTTTTGCTATTGATGACGACCTGAGTAAACCCGCGCATGAGCGTAGCATGTGGCAACTGGCTGACGAACTTTGCCCAAATGAACGTAACCATGACTACACCCAAGCCATCATGGATTTGGGGGCAACCGTCTGTACACCGAAAAAACCGTTGTGCCTCTACTGTCCCATGCAGCAACACTGTAAGGCCCATGCACAAGGGCTAGAAATGGAATTACCCTTTAAAAAACCCAAAAAAGCTGTCCCAATAAAGTCGGCTCAAGTATTGGTGCTGCGTCATCACAATCAATGGCTGTGGCAACAACGCCCCAATAGTGGACTGTGGGGCGGTTTATGGTGTTTACCTATTTTTGAAAACTGTGATGCACTCACGCAACTTTGCCAAAGTTTAGGGCTTAAAGGAGTTACACAACGCGCCGAAATTTCACATAGTTTTACCCACTTCACTTGGCAACTGGAAGCACTTTGCTTTGAAGTCGATGCCGATCAACTCGAACATTTAAGTATTGAACTGGCAGGCATGTGGTTCGATGTACAAAATGTCACAGAAATGGGCATCCCAACCGCCATGAAAAAATTGATCTCAGCAATTCAACTGTGACATAGTGATGTCATCAATTTGATTGATGATAAAACTTAAAATTAGCTCACTTTAAAATGAGATCACAGAGATAAGAAAGGATTGTTCGTGCGTTATTGTTTGCCTCGCATTTCTGCCATTAGCAGTCTAAGTATTCTTCTCCTTTTACTTGCTGCTTGTCGTACCCCCCCCCCTGTGCCCAGCGGTAGCCAATTACCCGCAGCTCAAGTTCAGCAGCTTAAAAATATGCGTTTAGCCCAACAATTCCCGGTACCAGTTCAGGGCATCAAACGTCATGCGCTCAAAGACACTTGGGGTGCCTCACGCAGCAGTGGGCGAACGCATGAAGGCATCGACATTTTGGCACCAAAGGGAACCAAAGTTTTTTCCGCCACAGAAGGCCTAGTCGCGGACTTACGTAATAACAATTTGGGTGGTAAAGTGGTTTGGATTATGGGACCCGCTGGCACATGGCATTATTATGCTCACCTTGATGATCATAAACGTGGTTTAAAGGTCGGAGACTATGTTAAAAAAGGCGATGTGATTGGCTATGTTGGCAACACAGGCAATGCACGATACACCGCCCCACATTTACATTATGGACTGTATTTACAAGGCAAAGGTCGTGGTGCAGTAAATCCCTATCCTTATTTACGTTAACTTTAGGAATTTTTCATGTCAGAAGCGTTGATCAACCGTCTGGTCGAATTTGCTGAATCAGGCAATCAACAAAAAATTATCTTGGCAGGACAAAGCCACCAAGGCTGGATCATGGAAATTACTGAAGATGCACTCTTAATCAGCACTGGATTTGCAGAAAAGACCGGAAAAGATGTTTGGATTAACTTCTCCGAGCTCGAACACGCCCAATTATTTTATTGGGATAATCAACTCGACCAATGGGCAACGTTTACCCTATAAATAAAAAAGGAGCATTTCCAGATGACCACTCAACGCTGCGGATGGTGCTCCTCAGACCCGCTCTACATCGACTACCATGATCATGAGTGGGGTAAACCACTACATGATGAAAAGCAGCTCTTTGCGATGCTCTGCCTCGAAGGTCAACAAGCGGGGCTGTCATGGATTACCGTCCTGAAAAAACGTGAACACTATCATCGCCATTTTTTCCAGCATTCCATCGAGCAAATTGCAAGTTTTAGCGAAGCAGACTTAGCCACTAAAGTCCAAGACGCAGGGCTAATCAGGCATATCGGAAAACTCACTGCGATTCGTGACAATGCGATTGCATGGGTTGCACTGAAACAACAAGGCATCAACCCTGTGGAATGGCTCTGGAACTTTGTCGAGCAACATGCCATCCACAATGATGTTCCTGACTACCGCACAGCACCTGCACAAACACCTCAAAGCCAAAGCATGTCAAAAGCACTGAAAAAACAGGGCTTCAAGTTTGTTGGCCCGACCACCTGTTATGCCTTTATGCAAGCGGTCGGCATGGTCAATGATCATGAAAATGGCTGTCATTTTAAATAAAACCATCTCAAACGATAAATAAGGACACCGAATATGACTGACAACACCATTCGTGCCTATGCGGCGATGCAAGCAGGCGAGGCCTTACAACCCTATCAATTCGATGCAGGCGAACTGCAAGCACATCAAGTTGAAGTGCAGGTGGAATATTGTGGACTGTGTCATTCTGATGTTTCGGTCATCAATAATGACTGGAATTCATCGGTCTACCCTGTGGTTGCAGGCCATGAAATTATTGGTACTATCATTCGCTTAGGCTCAGAGGCCAAAGGCTTAAAACTGGGGCAACGCGTAGGTATCGGTTGGACCGCTGAAAGTTGTCAACACTGTGACCCATGCGTGTCGGGGCAGCAGGTGCTCTGTACAGGCGGTTCAACAGCAACCATCGTAGGGCATGCAGGTGGTTTTGCCAACAAAGTTCGGGCAGGCTGGCAGTGGATTATTCCCTTACCTGAAGATCTAGACCCTGAATCAGCAGGGCCTTTGCTGTGTGGCGGGATTACTGTTTTTGATCCAATTTTAAAGCACCAAATTCAAGCTATTCACCATGTTGGTGTGATTGGCATTGGTGGGCTTGGCCATATGGCGATTAAGCTTCTGAAAGGATGGGGCTGTGAAATTACGGCATTCACGTCCAATTTAGACAAAGCTGAAGAGCTCAAGGCTATGGGGGCAGACCATGTCGTAAATAGCCGAGATGTGGATGCACTTAAAGCACAAAGAGGCAAATTCGATCTGTTGCTCAGTACGGTGAATGTCACGCTCAATTGGCAAGCGTATTTAGCCACACTTGCTCCGAATGGTACGGTACATATGTTGGGACTGCCCTTAGAACCGATGCAAATTTCTGCGGGTAGTCTAATTGGTGGGGCCAAATCTATCACAGGTTCACCGACAGGATCTCCTGCGGCATTACGCCAACTCCTCAAGTTCGCTGCACGTAAAAATATTGCGCCACAAATTGAACTGTATCCCATGTCGCAGTTAAATGAAGCGCTGGAACGTTTACATTCAGGGCAAGCACGTTATCGTATTGTCCTCAAAGCCGACTTTTAAACGATGAGCGCCTCAAAAGAGGCGCTTTTTAGACCGCTTGTTTAACCCCTACCGAACGATTAATTTGCGCTTTGACCCAATCGGCCAACAAGCTAACGGCCTCCCGAATATCTCCTGAAAGTTCATGTCCAGCATTGAGACGGATACAGTTTTTATAACGCTGCCCTTCTCCAAAAACCTCTCCGGGCACAATATTGATACCATGTTGTTGCGCAAAATAGTACATGTCTAAACCATCAATACTTTCGGGAAGTTGTAGCCATAGCGCATATCCTCCCAAGGGCTGATTGATCCGTAACTCTACCCCGTCAAAGGCATGCATGATCATGTGTCGATATTGTTCAACTTGCTGTTTCAAAATCGGTTTAAGCTGCTGTAAATGTTCGCGATAGGCACGGCTATAAATCAGGTCAGCCAGTGCCAACTGCAAAGGTGTATTCACGGTGATATTTTGCATCAGCAAAGTAGCCTTCAAATGCGCTAAGCGCTGCGGAATACAGAACCAACCTACCCGATACGCAGTTGAAAGTGACTTGGAAACCGAACCACAGAAAATCACATAACCCTGCTGATCCCAATATTTAATCGGCAACGGACGACTCGAGCTGAAGCTACACTCACCATAAATATCATCTTCAATTACATAGCATTGATAACGTGCAGCCAGTTGTGCGATTTTTTCTTTTTCTGCATTGCTTAGGCAAAACCCCAAGGGATTTTGATAATTGGCCGTAAGTAAGCATGCTTTTGCGCCTGAACTTTGCATGACTTGCTCTAAACGTTCCAAATCAAAACCTTGAGTATCGGCTGGAATTTCAATGATTTTTCGCTTTAAGCCAGCCAACATTTGCAGCTGACCATTAAAATTCGGTGTTGGGACAATCACGCTGTCCCCTTCTTGGCTTAAGTTTTGAATGATTACCGACAATGCAGGCATACAGCCATTGCTGATGTAAATATCATCCTGCGAAATGTAAAAACCATCTTCAGCCCAATGCTCCGACAAAGCTTGTCTTAGGCGAATATGACCTTGCTTATCACTATATAAAAAGTCTTCTGGTTGGCTATGCTTTAGTGCACGTTGGATTGAACGGCGGAGTGCCTCTACAGGCACATGTTTAGGCGAAAGCTGAATAGCACCCAAATGAATGAGACGACTGTTAATAGAAGACTGTTGAATTTCAAGTTGCAGTTCTAAATTTGAGATCTCACGCTCTTGGGACTGAAAGTCTGGATGCTGTGGCACAGGAATAGAGGGACTGGATTTTTTCTGATAGCTGACAAAATAGCCTGATTTATTTTTTACATGAATATAGCCCTGCGATTCGAGCAGTTCATAACAACTTTTGGCAGTATTTAGACTGACCTTTTGTAAAGTTGCAAACTGTCGCAAAGACAGCAATTTCTGTCCTGCGGGTAATTCCGCATTTTGAATTTTCTCAAGTAACTGCGTCGCCAAGCTCTGATACTGAAAAGCCATGCATCTGTACCTATTTTTTTAAATTTTATGTATCTGTATCCATTATGCGCACAGAATTATGCTCCTGTCATCCGTCAACGAACGTCAATAGGTGCCTTTATGAAAAAAATAATGATTTCTTTATTTTGTGTATTGAATTTATCTGCATGCCAACCGCAAAAGGTTTCACAGCAAGTACAGCAACAGCACTTTATTTGTAAAGCGCTCATTGAAGGGTTTCTCAAAACACAGAACTTAAATGACTACCAATTTTTAAGTTTACAGCCGAGCTTGACGGAAACGGCAACACAGCGAACCTATGAATATCGGTTGAACGATGAACGACAAATGCAGATAAATTTACCCAACAAGAAACATTTAGAATTTCAATGTGATCAAAGCAGTGCCAAACATTTCAAAATCTCACTTGCTGGTGAAGGACATGTCATGCTGAGTTTAATGCACCTAGATTTACCTCAGGCGTCGACTTTTCAGCAACTGACTGCTTACCAACAGCCTAAATAAAACCACCATCAAAATCAATTGCCTGTACCGCAGTGCAGGCTTTCAGCAGTTCTAACGTAAAGCCACAGGTAACTGCACAGGCAGATCACGCTGTTCCTGCAATTGCTTTTTCATTTTCTGTAGCATTTGATAAGGCTGCTGTTGGACGAACATGTTCACGATACTCAGTGGAATCGAGCCTTCAGGATTGGCATAACCCGAAGTGGAAACTCTCACTTTGTTTGGTCCGAGTTTTTGGAAAGTCCAATCGCCCTCATAGTGGTTTAAGCGTACATAGTCTGGATTTTTCAGAATATTTTTATCAATGGCTTTGTTTTTAATACTTATCACCCCCTGACTGTCCTTGATCATTTTGCCTTGCACCACCAAGTCGCGATCTTTTAAAGGAAAAGGAAAGTCGAGCACCATATACAACTGGAATTCACCTTTTTTATCATCGCGGGACAAAACTTTGACACTGCCCATATACGGTACCCATTTCACTGCGTGATCTACATCCAAAATCAGTGAAACGGCTTTTTCAATCGGCACATCAAACGTGGTTTCAGCCTTATATAAAAAAACGGGGTTTTGTGCATTTTGATAAGTCCAAACTTTAATATTATTTTTATGAATACTCAGTTTGGCTTGATCCATAGGCTTGGCTTGTGCTGTGCTCATTAGGGCAACAACACAAGCCATATACATGACTTTTTTCATTCTATTCTTCGTCTTATTTTCGTTTTTATCTTGTTTTTATTACGAATGAAACGGGTTTTATACCTGGATATCGTTAAAACCTAACACATCTTTCATATCATATTTACCTGCTTCACACCCGATGACCCAAGCCGCAGCACGTACTGCACCTGAAGCAAAGTTCATTCGGTTGGTCGCTTTATGGGTAATTTCAACACGCTCGCCATCGGCAATAAACATCGCGGTATGTTCACCGACAATATCGCCACCACGAATAGTTTGGAAGCCAATGCTTTGACGTTCACGAGGCCCTGTATGACCTTCACGGCAGTATACTGCATCCGTTTTTAAGTCACGCCCTAAAGCTCCAGCAATCGCTTCACCCATCATCAGCGCTGTGCCTGATGGCGCATCGACTTTATGACGGTGATGTGCTTCAATCACTTCAATATCCACCGTGTCACCAAAGACTTTAGAAGCCAATTCCAACAGTTTAATCGAAACGTTGACACCCACAGAATAATTGGCTGCATACACCACAGGTGTTTGAGTCGCAGAGTCATCCAAATAGGCTTTTTGTTCGTCATTCATGCCAGTAGTACCAATCACAATGGCTACACCCGCTTCACGACAAATTTTTAAATGTTGAACAGTCGCTACTGGTGCAGTGAAATCAATCACCACATCACACTCTTTCACTACCGCTTCTAGGCTACCCACCACCTTCACCCCAAGGCTACCAATTCCTGCAAGCTCACCTGCATCTGCACCAATCAATGAACTTTCAGGACGTTCAACGGCTGCAGCCAATTGATAGCCTGCTTCGTTTACTGCTTGAATAAGGATGCGACCCATACGACCGCCTGCACCCAAGACACCAATGCGTGGAGCTGCTGACATAATATATTCCTAATGTAGCTTCAAAATTGTTCTTACTATAGCAAAACTCATTGCCCAGACTAAGTTTTGTTAGCCATTTTCATCGAAAAAATCGCTTTATTTTCAAACATCATTTCTCGTCATTTTCACAAATTTGCAATCAATATTACGCAGACTAGGTTCGCGTTAAAAAACAACTTTAAAATGAGGAAAATAGAATGAAAGCAAAGGTACTTTTTCTAGCGATCGCGTTTGGGGGCTGTCTGGCAAATGTTCAGGCTGAACCTGCTGTTCAAGCAGGCGACACTTTGGAAAGTTTGTCACAAGTCAAAATTAGCACCAGTACACACCCAAAGGTCAATACTGAACAACAAGCACCATCTGTTACACCTGTTGAAGAGACCGTCTCTGTAGATCAGATTGATCAACCTGAACTTCCAACAGAAGTGCAGTAACATAAAAAAAGCGGGAAAATTTTCCCGCTCTTTTCAATCTTATTTAACCGATATGACGTTTTATCAGTCAAACAGACGGTCAAAGAAAGACTTTTTCTTCGGTGATGATTTGTGATCATCTCCATCCAGAGTTTCTTGCAACTCTTTTAACAACTCACGTTGACGTGCTGTTAAGTTGACTGGCGTTTCGATCACGATACGGCAGAGTAAGTCACCTTGCATACTGGTACGTACAGGTTTAACCCCTTTGCCACGTAAACGGAACATTTTACCCGTTTGTGTACCTTCAGGAATTTTCAAACTCACGCGACCTTCGAGTGTCGGGATTTCAATTTCTTTACCCAAAGCAGCATCGGCAATGCTTACAGGCACATCCATATACAGGTCTGCACCATCTCGTTGGAAGATTTCGTGTTCACGCACGACCACTTCTACGTACAAGTCACCTGACTGACCGTCACGAATCGCTTCACCTTTACCCGTTAAACGAACGCGGTCACCATTGTCGACGCCCGCAGGAATCGTCACTTCAAGGGTTTGTTGACGGTCTTTAACACCTGAACCATGACAAGTATTACATGGGTTTTTAATGATCTTGCCCTGACCACGACAAGTGCTACAAGTCTGCTGTACAGAGAAGAAACCTTGTTGCATGCGAACCTGACCTGCACCATGACAGGTTTTACAGGTTTCAACATCATTCGGGTTTTTAGAACCTTTGCCATCACACGTTTCACACGGTGCTGGTGCAGTAAAAGTAATGGTTTTCTTCACTCCTTTTACTGCTTCTTCCAAGGTCAGTTCCATTACATAACGTAAGTCAGAACCACGACGTGCACGCTGTTGACCACGACCGCCGCCGCCACCAAATGCGCCACCGAAAATGTCACCAAATTGACTAAAGATATCTTCTGCGCTGAAACCACCACCGAAGCCACCGCCGCCGCCCATACCACCTTCAAAGGCTTGATGCCCCATACGGTCATACATACTGCGCTTTTCGCTATCCGACAAAATTTCATAAGCTTCAGCAGCTTCTTTGAACTTCTCTTCAGCTTCGGCATTATCAGGGTTACGATCTGGATGATATTTCATCGCCAACTTACGGTAGGCTTTTTTAATTTCATCATCACTAGCGGTTTTAGCAACACCTAAAACCTCATAATAATCACGTTTAGCCATGTCTGGCGATGCTCCTCACGGAATTTATTTAATACTGGGCTGTGGTCTGAAATTGGGGGTCAAACCAAGTTTTACAAGGGGATGTTTGAAAAAAATCAGTATGTTTAGAAAACAGCCTTATTTTTCAAAAATTTAGAGAAGCCTTTAAACCATGCATTTAAAAGAAAAAGAAATGCAATACAGCTAAAAACGACACCTGCAACAGTACATGCAGTGACCCACAATGCGCTGTCCCAAGTGAAAAACATGAGCGGAATAAACCACAATGCTGCAAACAAAGCCAAGATGCTATAAATCACAATATTACGCATCACCCAAAGGGCTTGGGCTTGTAACCAGACCTCAGCGTGATCAATCTGCGTGACTTTCCGTGCATACCAATATGAAAATGCGCCACTAATCACAGTAAACAAAGCTAAAAACATGAAGACATAAGAAATCGCTATAGAGCGGCGATACTTGGTAATATTGTCTTGCATCATGCGTTTAACCCCATTTGCTACATCGTTCGTTTTGTAATGTGTAGCAAAAACTGCTTTATAAAAATGCCATAAATTTCAGGTGCTACTATATTGAAATTTTCAATGTTTCGCACCTGATATTGGCATAAATTTACAGCTTATGGCTAATTTTTTTTACTTTAAACCACTGCGCATACAAGGCAGGTAAAAAGAACAGGGTTAATAGCGTCGCTACAATCAATCCACCCATAATCGCAACAGCCATGGGACCAAAGAAAATACTTCTGGACAGTGGAATCATGGCAAGGACAGCCGCCAATGCCGTCAGCACAATCGGACGACAGCGTCGCACGGTTGCATCAATGATCGCATCCCATGTTTCATGCCCTGCTTGAATGTCTTGCTCAATCTGATCAATCAAGATCAACGAGTTACGCATAATCATCCCCGACAGGGCAATAGTGCCTAACATTGCAACAAAACCAAAGGGTTTATTGAACAGCAGCAAGAATAGCACCACACCAATTAAGCCTAAAGGTGCGGTAAGCAGTACAATTGTCGCACGCGACATACTGCGCAGTTGAATCATCAGCAAGGTCATGACCACGGCCAAGAACAAAGGCATGCCCGCTGCAACCGATTTACCACCACGTGCAGACTCTTCCACGGTACCACCCACTTCAACCAAATAACCATTTGGCAATTCGGCACGTAACTGATCCATCTGTTCAGCCATTTCATCCACTACAGTGGCAGGCTGTAATTTGGTTCGAATATCTGCACGCACCGTAATGGTCGGTAAGCGGTTACGGTGCCAGATCAATCCATCTTCAAAACCATAATTAATTTTCGCAATTTGCGCGAGTGGCACTGTGCCACCACTTGAGGTTGGAATAGCCAGACTGGAAAGGGACTCTACTTCAGCCCGTTCCGCTTGGTCTCCGCGTAAGCGGATCTCAATCAGTTCTCGCTTTTCACGGTATTGGTTAATCGTGGCACCCGAAATAGAACTGTTCAAGAAATTGGCTAAATCTAAACTAGACACCCCCATTTGGCGGGCACGGTCTTGATCAATCTCTAAGCTAATCACCTTACTTGGCTCACCCCAGTCAAGGTGTACATTCGTTGTGTTCGGGTTTGTGCCAATGAGCGCAGCTACTTTGTCCGCCCATGCACGAACCTGTGTCAAATCTTCACCTGATACTCGATACTGGATTGGATAACCAACAGGTGGCCCATTTTCAAGCAGAGAAACGCGAGTACGAACATCTGGCAGTAACTGACGGATTTGTGTATCTAAAGACTTGCGAATTTCATTTCGATCATCCAATGAAGAGGCCAAAACCACAAACTGTGCGAAACTTGCCTGTGGCAGTTGCTGATCGAGCGGTAAATAAAAGCGCGGTGAACCTGTGCCCACATAAGCCACATAGTTATCAATCCCCTTTTGCTTCGATAGGAACTGTTCGACCTTTTTCACTGCATTTTCAGTTGCGGTTAAAGACGCACCTTCCTCGAGTTTTAAATCGACCAAAATTTCTGCGCGATTCGAAGGCGGGAAGAATTGTTGTGGTACCAATTTAAACATGAGCACCGAGAGCACAAAGATCCCAACCGTTGTCGCAATGACCGTTTTTCGATAAGTCACACACAGATTGACCCAACGACGAAAACCTTGATAGAACTTGGTTTGATAGGGATCATGCTGCTCACCAGGATGATGCACCGTTGACTGTGGCTCAGGCTGCTGGCGCAATCGTGCCCACAACCGGCTATACCACGGTGCTTTTTGGATGAGATCCTTATTGAAATCAGGCAATAATTTGTCGCCCAAATAAGGTACAAACAATACAGCCGCAAACCACGACACAATTAAAGCAATGGTCACCACTTGGAAAATAGAACGCGTGTATTCACCTGTACTTGAAGCTGCTGTTGCAATTGGCAAAAAGCCCGCAGCGGTAATCAATGTTCCCGTCAGCATTGGGAAGGCCGTGGTTCGCCACGCATGCCCCGCGGCTTGTAGCCGACTATAGCCCTGCTCCATTTTAATGGCCATCATTTCGACTGCAATAATGGCATCATCAACCAACAGTCCCAGTGCTAAAATCAAAGCCCCCAACGAAATTTTATGCAAGCCAACATCAAAAATATTCATGCCTGCAAAGGTCATCGCTAAGACCAGTGGAATGGAGAATGCCACCACCAGCCCAGTACGGAAACCCAGTGAAAAGAAACTCACTAGCAGGACAATAATGACCGCTTCTGCAAGCACTTTCATAAATTCGTTGACACTGCGCTTCACCGCAACGGGCTGATCTGAAACTTTTTTCAGTTCCATACCAAGGGGTAAGGTTTTTTGCAGATTAGAAAACTCAGTCTCTAGGTTTTTACCCAAAGCCAAGATGTCGCCACCTTTGCGCATCGAGACCGCAATCCCGATACCATTTTCGCCCATAAAACGCATACGGGGTTGAGCTGGCTCACTAAAGCCTCGATAGACATCAGCAACGTCACTCAGCTGGATGGTTTTTCCATTGACCAAGAGTGGCATACGTTGCAGTTCTGCAACGCTTTTAATCTGCCCTGTGACTCTCAGTTGAATGCGGTCAGACTTCGTTTCAAAGAAACCTGCACTGGCCATGGTATTTTGCTGTTGCAACGCTTGTTGAATAGCTGTGACGGGAATACCTAACTGCGCAGCTTTGGTGTTGGAAATTTCAATCCAAATTTTTTGGTCTTGTAAACCAACAAGGTTCACCTTAGCCACATCTTTGACACGTTGTAGTTGTAACTGCAAACGATCGGCGTATTCTTTCATCACCGCGTAGTCAAAGTCTTTACCAGTCAATACATAGATATTACCGAAAGTGTCACCAAACTCATCGTTAAAGAAAGGACCCTGAACACCATCTGGGAGTTCATGCTTAATATCATTGACTTTTTTACGAACATCATACCAAACATCAGGTATTTCACTCGAGCGCATGGCATCACGTGCTACAAAAGTGACCATGGACTCGCCAGGTCGTGAATACGCCATAATGCGTTCGTATTTACCCGTGGTCATCAGTTCTTTTTCAATACGATCTGTGACTTGTTCCGATACCTCACGCGCAGTTGCACCAGGCCAGTATGTCTGCACCACCATGACTTTAAAGGTAAAAGGCGGGTCTTCACTTTGAGCAAGTTTGGAATAAGACACCACCCCAATGATCCCGAGTAACAACATAAAATAGAGGATCAAACCTTTATTTTTAAGTGCCCATTCGGACAGGTTGTAGTTCATGCTTAACTCCCTGCCGCAATCTGGACCGCTTTGTTATCACGGCTAATCGGTTTAATTTTCTGTTTTTCACGTAGTAAATGGACTCCGCCCACCACCACATAGTCTTTTGGCTGTAACCCTGAGCGAATAGTGACCGTATCGCGACCATACTCGCCAACAACCACAGGCACCTTACGAATACTGTTATCGCTGTTTACCACCCAGACATAGGCATTTTTCCCACTCGCTGAAACACTGGCTAACGGCACACTCAGCACATTACTCTCGGTGGAGCTAAAGAATACGCGTGCACTTTGCCCCAACTGAATCGCATTTTGCCCTTCACGCAGCGCCACTTTGACACTAAAGGTTCGGGACTGATCGGCTGCAGGGGAAATTTCACGTACATAGGCTGCAAAACGCTGATCGGGCTGAGACCATAGCGTAACGACGGCATCCTGTCCCACTGTAATTTTAGGAATAGCTTGTTCAGGGACACCGATCACGACTTCGCGATCACCTGAAATCGCCAGTTGAAAAGCGGGCTGTCCTGCTGAAATCACTTGCCCAATTTCAATATTTCGCTCGGTAATCACGCCATTTTTATTGGCAATCAGTTGGTTATAGCTGGTTTGGTTTTGTGTAACATTAAAATTGGCTTGGGCTTGTTTTAAGCTCGACAGTGCTGCTTTATATTGATTTTCAACGCTGTCGTACTGTGAACGACTGACCGCATTACTGGGTAATAATTGCTTAAAACGGTTAAGTTCATCCTGTGCATTTTTCTCAGCCGCTTGTGCACTCTCGAGTTGGGCTTTGGCAGAATTTAACTGTAACTGAGCATCTTGCACATCTAAGCGTGCTAAGACTTGTCCAACTTTGACTTGATCCCCCACATCGACCAATCGCTCTGTAACTTGCCCCCCAACACGAAACGACAATGCTGTTTGTTGGCGGGCTTGTACTTCACCCGCATAACTTTTTTGTTCTAAATGTGTGGTATTCGGTTGGCTCACCATAACTAGAGGGATGGGTTCTGATTCAGCCGTGTCTTTGCTGCATCCCCACAAGGTGATACTACATACCACCATCATACTTGCCACAAGGGTCTGAATTCTGCTCATTGAAGTCTGCTCTTCTTCCAAAATCACCTGCTCATCAGGCACAATATCCAGATGCAACATGGTTGTTTTTTAATTAATATACTGCATAGTACACTAATTAAAAATAGACTAAGATGTAAATGACTTTTTGAACTTTTTTTTAGGATCACTTGTGCAAGCTTCAGCAGGACGTCCAAAGGATTTAGAAAAACGGCAACGGATTTTGAATGTTGCACGTCAGTTGTTTTTACAACATGGTTATCATGGCTCCAGTATGGATCAGATTGCCAAAGAAGCCCATGTCACTAAACTGACGGTATATAATCATTTTCAGGATAAAGCCAACCTGTTTAGTTGTGCGATTGAGGAAACCTGTGAAAAGCTGATGCTGGGTCGTTCATTTCAATTGCAATGTGCAGAAGACTTCCAACCTATGCTCAAACAAATCTGTACGCTGTCGATGTATATTATTAATCTGCCCGAAGCAATTAAACTGGAACATTTGTTATTACAACTAGCGGCAGAGCAAAATCCTCTTTTACATAACTTCTATAAAGCATCTCATCTTAAAATGCAGACTATTTGGGAGCAATTTTTTCATCAGGCCCAAACACTAGGCGTACTTCAGTTTGAACAAGTCAATGATGCCATCACCTTATTAATGTCTTTGCTCTTTGGTTATCGTCATCAAGAAATGCTATTGGGGATGAACGAGGTTCCTAGTGCAGAACAATGTGAACAAATCATTCAAGAAGCGATCAGCATTTTTTTATTCAGATACCCGATACAAAAACACGAAAAGCAAATAGAGTGACTTTGAATTTTTTAATAACAAATTCAGTGATTTGTCACTTATTCATGTGATTGACTCAATAGAGAGCAGCGATATAAGTCTTTCATTTGTTTCTAAATTCAGCAATTAATCCCCTACTTTTGTCTGCCCCTACTTGGATTGTCACCGAATCGGGGTATAGTCAAATTAAGAACAACGAGGGAATAATAATCATGATTCAACAAATTGATGCTCCACTACGTGAAGATGTCCGATTACTCGGCAACTTGTTGGGTGAAACCCTCAAGGAGCATGCTGGACAAGATTTGTTTAATCAGGTCGAGCAAATTCGTGCCTTATCCAAAGGTGCTCGCGACGGACAAGTTGAAGCTGAAAAACAGCTCGAACAACTTTTTTTAAGTCTTGAAGATGATGAAATTCTCCCACTGACTCGTGCTTTTACTCACTTTTTGAATTTTGCCAACATTGCTGAACAATATCACGTTGTACGTAGCCGTCGTCAAAGCGAATTTGATGTAAACACCCCGTCTCCGAATCCGCTCGACCACCTCTTTGAAAAATTCAAGAATAATGACATTCCCACTGATACGCTATTTCAGCAAATCTGTGATTTGAATATTGAACTGGTGCTGACTGCTCATCCAACAGAAGTCAGTCGCCGAACCCTGATCCAAAAATATGATGGTATCAATAACGCTCTCTTTAAAATGGATCAGCAGAAACTCACCCCACGTGAGCGCCAAACAGTTCTTGAAGACTTAAAACAATTGATCTGTTCGGCATGGCAGACCGATGAAATCCGTCAACATCGCCCAACCCCTGTGGATGAGGCAAAATGGGGCTTCACCACCATTGAGCAAACCTTATGGAATGCAGTACCGAAGTTCATGCGTGAACTGGACGACATGGTGATTGAGCACTGTGGGCAACGTCTGCCCCTCCATGTTGCACCTGTTCGTTTCGCTTCATGGATGGGCGGTGACCGTGACGGCAACCCAAATGTAACCCACAATATTACTCAAGAAGTCCTGTGGCTATCCCGTTGGAAAGCGGCTGATCTGTACTTACGTGACATTGAAGATTTACGTTGGGAACTCTCGATTCAAAGCTGTAGCGATGAACTGCGTCAAGCCTTGGGTCAAGACCATCCTGAACCCTACCGTGAATATTTACGCGATACTCGCGAACGGCTAAAAGCTACGCGCCATTGGTTAGCAGAAAAACTGCGCGGTGCCGATGCCGATGACAGCCGTGTCATTAAAGCTAAAGATGAACTGCTACAGCCTTTACTACTGTGTTATCGCTCTTTAATTGCCAGCAATCTACCTGAAATTGCCAATGGGAAACTGCTCGATTTTATCCATCGGGTGAACTGTTTCGGGATTGAACTGCTGAAATTGGACATTCGCCAAGAGTCAGGACGGCATCGCCAAGCGATTTCCGCGATTACTGAATATCTAGGTCTGGGTAATTTTGAAACGTGGACTGAACAAGCGCGCCAAAACTTTTTATTGCAGGAACTACAAAGCAAACGTCCGCTGTTGCCGAAACATTTAAATGAGCCTGCACAAAGCTTAATTGAACAACCCGAAGTACAAGAAGTGTTTGCCACCATGCGCACTTTGGCAGCGCAGCCTCAAGAAAGTTTAGGTGCCTACATTATTTCGATGGCGGAATATCCAAGTGATGTACTGGCGGTACTACTTTTGCAAAAAGAAGCAGGGATCCAACATCCGCTGCGTGTGGTGCCTTTGTTTGAAACATTAAAAGACTTAGATGGCGCCGCAAGCACGATGAATACCCTATTCAATATGCATTGGTATAAACAGCATATTCAGGGCAAGCATGAAGTGATGATTGGCTATTCGGACTCGGCAAAAGATGCAGGTTTTATGTCGGCCAATTGGGCACAGTACCGTGCGCAAGAAGAATTAACCGCGGTTGCGAAAAAGCATAGCGTACAACTTACGCTATTTCATGGTCGTGGCGGTTCCATCAGTCGTGGCGGTGCACCAACACAACAAGCCCTGTTTTCACAGCCACCCGGCTCAATTTCAGGTGCCATCCGAGTCACTGAACAAGGCGAAATGATTCGCTTCAAGTTTGGCCTAGAAGGTATTGCGCTACAAAACTTAGAGATTTATACCGCTGCCACTTTAGAAGCCACTTTACTGCCACCGCCCGTTCCAAAACCTGAGTGGCGTGAGTTGATGCACAGCATGACCGATTTGTCGGTACAGGTGTATCGTCAAACCGTGCGAGAAAACCCTCACTTCGTCAAATATTTACGCACAGTCACGCCAGAGCTTGAACTGCAAATGCTACCGCTTGGCTCACGCCCTGCAAAACGTAAAGTCACTGGCGGCATTGAGTCCTTACGTGCTATTCCTTGGGTATTTGCGTGGACACAGATTCGTTTGATGCTACCCGCTTGGTTAGGTACAGGAGCGGCAATTAACCAAGTGATTGATCAAGGACATAAAGCTACCTTAGATGAAATGCTGGTGGCATGGCCGTATTTCCAGACCCTGATTGATATGTTGGAAATGGTGCTCTCAAAATCGGATGGTCATGTGGCGCTGTATTATGAATCACACCTGACCAATGATGAAGATTTGAAAGTGCTTGGGGAACATCTGCGTCAACGTTTAAAATATGCAGTGCAAACCCTGTTAGCACTTAAAGGTGAATCGAAACTACTGAGCAGTAACGAAGTTTTAGACCAGTCCATGCGTGTACGTAAGCCGTATTTATTGCCGCTACATTTGCTTCAGGCAGAGTTAATGAAACGTCGTCGCCGTTACTTAGAAAGTAGCCAAGAAACCAATACACCTGTAGACCATGCTCTGATGGTCAGTATTGCAGGCATTGCGGCTGGATTACGAAATACTGGTTAAAATTTTAAGCCTGTTTAATTTACAGCACATCACTATGGTGTGCTTTTTTATTGACCGCATGGTCAAACCTGTTAAAAAAATTTATCAATCTAATCATAATTATTTATGAATAAATAGTTGGCAAAAATTACCAATTAAGCCTTGATTTATCGTTATTTTTAAAAATTAAAACTTTTACCATGCGGTAAAAAGTTCTGAAAAGTCATAAGATTAGTTTGAACAATTTTTTGTATCACTGATTAAATCTTCTAAAAAACAAGAGTATGATGTGCACAATTTATCTTTAGAGTGCTCAAAAAATGTCCAATTGGTTCCCCAAATGGCGCCCGTACGAAGGCAACATAGATGCACGCCCTGTTGGTACAAGTGAATATCTTCCAGCTTCACAAAGTGCAATTTTAGGTGTTCAGCATGCCTTTGCTATGTTTGGTGCAACAGTTCTTGCACCATTCTTAATGGGTTTCGATCCTAATCTTGCCATCTTAATGTCAGGGATTTGTACCATCTTGTTCTTTATTATGACGGGTGGTCGTGTTCCAAGTTATTTGGGTTCAAGTTTTGCCTTTATTGGCGTGGTGATCGCTGCAACGGGCTATACTGCATCGGGCACAGGCGCACTCAATCCAAATTTAGCCATGGCGGGTGGCGGGATCATCGCTTGTGGTCTACTTTATACATTGTTTGGCTTTATGGTTATGGCAACAGGTACCAAGTGGATTGAAAAACTGATGCCACCTGTAGTGACAGGTGCTGTAGTCATGATCATCGGTCTAAACCTTGCCCCTGTTACAGTCAAAGGCGTTGCTGGCAATACCTTTAATATGTGGATGGCACTGGTTACCGTGTTATGTATGGGCTCAATTGCAGTCTTTACCCGTGGCTTATTGCAACGTCTCTTACTATTAATTGGTTTGTTACTGTCTTACTTGGTCTACTTTATTGTGACCAATGTCATGGGCTATGGCACAGCGATTAATTTTGCCCCGATTCAGCAAGCCGCTTGGTTTGGTTTACCGACTTTTCATGCGCCTGAATTTAATGCCAATGCCATGATGATCATTGCACCGATCGCGTTAATTTTGGTGGCAGAAAACCTCGGTCACATTAAAGCCGTGAGTGCGATGACTGGTGAAAACCTTGATCCGCACATTGGTAAAGCGTTTGTTGCCGATGGTGTCGCAACGACATTAGCCGGGGGCGTCGGTGCACCAGGCATGACCACCTATGGTGAAAACATTGGGGTCATGGCAGTCACACGAGTTTACTCGACCATCATTTTTGCCATCGCAGGTGTGTTTGCCATTTTCTTAGGCCTGTCACCGAAGTTTGGTGCCATCATCCATACCATTCCGACCGCGATTTTAACTGGTGCGTCGATTGTGGTGTTTGGTTTGATCACCATCGCAGGTGCAAAAATCTGGATTGAAAACAAAGTCGATTTTTCACAGAATAAAAATCTGATGGTGGCTGCAGTCACCATCATTTTAGGTACAGGTGATTTTGCCTTACAAGTTGGCAGTATTAACTTGGGCGGTATTGGTACTGCAACCTTTGCAGCTTTGTTCCTCAACTGGTTCTTCAGCTTAGGGCAAAAAGATTAATCGGCCTTATTTTTTGAGTATTCGTTTTTGATCGCAGCCTTCGGGCTGCTTTTTTTTGGTCGGATGCGCTACCTTCTATTTCATATGCCACTCTGCTAAAGGGATGTCTCAAAACGCAAAAAGGACTAAGATAAAGCAACTTTTTCCGCGTTGACCCTGCCATGCGCCTTGATTTTTTTGATCTGCAATTGTTTATCAATATCCTGAGTACAGGCAGTCTCACCAAAGGTGCAGAACGTTCCGCCATTTCTTTACAGGCAGCCAGTGAGCGGATTAAAAAATTAGAACAGCATTTTGAAGTCAGTTTATTTACCCGCCATGCAACAGGGGTAAAAGCGACCCTTGCTGGACAAACTTTTGCTGAACATGCACAACATTTGCTACAACAGCAGCAACAATTACAACAGGCTATGTTGCCCTTTGCCCACAGTGCAACGAGTAACATTATTCTGTGGTGCAACTCATCAGCGCAAAGTGAGTACTTACCCCATTTATTGCCACAGTATTTGATGGAAAATCCAAAACTTCATATCGAATTAAAGGAAGCTGAAACCAATGACATTATTCAGGCCCTCAGCATAGGCACGGCGAAGTTGGGACTGATTTCCAGTTTTTTCGATGCAGGACAACTTGAAACCCAAGAATTTGCTGACGATCCGTTGGTGCTGATCTGTCCAAATCAGCATGCACTTGCCACTGTGGTTCAACTGGAACTGGGTGAATTAGTGCAACATCCTTTTGTAGGCCTCATGCCATACCATTCCCTACAACAGTCAATCGAGGCTCAAGCCAAACGTTTAGGCTGTGAGATTCACTATCGGCTACGGGTCCCGAACTTTGCCGCAATCGCACAAGTCGTTGCCAATGGCGTCGGCATTGCCATTATTCCCAAACGGGCAGCACAGCGTTTAAACGTGCAGTATGACTTTCAGCAGATTGAACTACTAGGCAAATGGGCCAACCGCAAGTTGCTGCTAGCGACACGGTATTTTGATCAGCTCCCCGCAGATTACCAACGCTTTAGTCAATTCCTCTTGAGCCAACATGATCAACTCATTGCGCATTAAAGCCAGCCCAATTGATGTAAAACCATATAACTGCCAAATAGCACTAAGCCCACAAAAAACACCTTACGAAAGGCTTGCTCAGGGATGCGGTAGCGAATTTTAGTGCCCAACCACATTCCGAGCAATGCAGGCAGTAGTGCGATCAACGACAATTGATAGTCAATTGGGGTATCTTCAACAGGATTCAGATGTAAATATGCAGCTAGACACAAAGTTGAAACGGTAAAGGCAAGGCCAAGCGATTGTACCAAATCATCCCGCTTTAAATGCAAAGACTGCAAATACGGCACCACAGGAATCACCACCACCCCTGTCGCGACTGTCAAAGCACCACCCAAATAGCCCATGATCGGCGATAGATATTTTTCATAGGGGGCTAAGTTGGGCATGTTTTTGGCAAACAAACCATATAGACCATAAATGGCCAGCATTCCGCCCAACAACGCTTCACTTTGAAATTCGCCATGTCCGAGCGTAGGAAAAACACTCCAAACTGAACCGATGATCATGCCCACCAACAAGGGCCAAAAGCGCTGTAGCAGTCGCAGTACACGCCCTTCTGCGAACAATTGCCAAACGTTCGTGACCATGGAAGGGATTATGAGCAAAGTTGCCGCTTGAAATGGGCTAATCACCAAAGATAAAAGTCCCATCGACACGGCGGGCAAGCCCAATCCAATGGTGCCTTTAATCATACCTGCGACAGCAAAAACAAAAATAACAAAAGCAAGCATGACGATTCTCTCTAAACACTTAGTGCCATGCTATAAAATTTGAATGCGGGGTCATATCACTGTTTTTAGAAGTAAGCCTCAATCAAAGATTGAGGCTTACTGGAAAGCATGCTCTGGACTCAACTGTTACTGAATCCAGATGTGATGGCTGTGATTCTGCTTAGTATTTGAATTTCACATTAAAACGGATCATACGTGGATCACCCCAATTCACTAACTGTGCATTTGGCGTTGTTCCAGCCAAGTATTCACGATCAAATAGGTTTTTAATACTTAAGCCTGCACCCCACTTTTTCGCCTCATAGCCTGCATTGACATCAAATAAAGCATAGCTTGGTAGATAAACATAATCCGTACTACGCTGTGCAGTACGAGAACCTTGATAACGAATTCCGGCGCCAATATTCCAACCCAATTGATCAGGGGCAAAATAATACTGCGTCGACAATGTCGCTGTATTTTTAGGCACATGATTAATTCGCTTGCCAATATCACTGCTGGTTTCACTTTCAGTAATTTTGGCTGTAGGAATATAACTATAGGTTGCGGTCAGGTTCCATTGATCAGTTAAAGCTGCGGATAATTCAGTTTCAAAGCCTTTGGTCACCTGCTCACCTGTTTGAATAGAGAAATTTCCAGAAGCATCTGCTTCAGTGACATTCTGACGGGTTAAATCATAATAAGCTAAATACCCCTGAAAACGTTGATCAAATGCCTGTAGTTTTACCCCAACCTCAGCTTGTTTCCCCTCTTCTGGATCAAGTAATGAACCATTTTCACCAGAATCGGTCACTGGCATAAAAGAGGTCGAGTAACTGATATACGGCGCAAACATATCATTGATACGATACATCACCGAAGCACTACCGGTAAAAGCATTATCTGAATTTTTAGTCGTTGTATTGGCTAAAATATTGTCAATTTCAACTTGTGTCCAATCATGACGACCAGACAAACCAATAATCCAGTCATCATCAATTTTAATGGTGTTGCGTAGGTATAAACCAGTATATTGGCTATAGGTAATTTCTTCAGTTGGCGTACCTACTTTTTTAATACTGATATTGCCATAACTAGGATTACTTGCATCAAAGTCATTGATTGTATCTGTACGACGATAATAATCACTGCGCTCACGCATCATATCCACACCAACCATCACATCATAGTTGATACGTCCTAAATTGAAGTTACGCTGTAAATTATTATCCAAGGTATAATTCACATCTTGTTTATCTTGATTATTAATCGCACGTTTAATTGTAGGTAATGTATTTCGACCAGATGCTAAAATCGAATCACCTAATGTCTCGGTTTTCGTTACTGCGAAGTTTTGTTTAAAGGTCCAATCATTGTCAAAATAATGTGCATAATTTGCACCTAAACGATAAACATCGACGTCATAACCATAGTCAGGATCACCAAAGAACAGACTATGCGAATAATTCTTATAATTTCCACCACTATATGGAATACCCTGTTGACGGACATATTCACGGCGTTGGTAACTGGCGATGACAGACAAATCATCTTTTTCGCCTAAATCAAAATTATAAGATGGTGCGATATAATAATTTTTAAAATAAACATGATCGGTTGGATCATCCTGATCAGACACTCGTCCAACAACACGAAATGCCCCTTTCTCTGTATTGTTTGGTGCATAATTAAGATCGAAAGTCGCTTCTTTTAAACCATAACTCCCATAGCTTAATGCCCCTTTATAAGCGGTCCCTGCTTGTGGACGCTTAGTGGTTAAATTGACTAAACCACCTGGTAAGGCAAAGCCAAAACCTGTCGATGTTGGCCCTTTCACCACTTCAATCGACTGCAAGCCAGTGATGTCTTCTGAACGTAGGGCATTATCCGAAGTTTGAATACGCAAGCCATCGACATAAGTCTGTGAGCTAGAAATTTGCCCACGAATAATAAAATCATCCCAACCACGGCGTCCATACTGTCCAGACGTCACACCTGCAACACCTTCAAGTGCTTCCGCCACTGTTTTGGCTTGTTTTTGTTCAATTTGTTGATTGCTAATAACACTAATCGATTGTGCAGTTTCAAAGAGTGGCGCATCGGAACGTAGCACGGCTGAGGCCGTTTTGGCTGCATATGCCGCTTTTGCATCTGCATCTTGGGCTTCAAATTGCAAAGTCGGTAAAACTTGAGATGATGCTGTCTCCTGTGTCTCGCCCTGAGCAAACGCTGCTGTAGTCATCACGGCCAGAATGGATAAGCTCAAAGAAGAAATATGAAAACGCATAGCATCAATCAACAAACAGAAAGAATCTCAATTATAATCATTTTCATTTGTAAACATATTAATTAATAGAATTTAACAATGATTTAAACTGTTAACACTCATTAAATTTATAAATAAGAATTCAAGTGCCTGAAAAATAATGATCCAGATTAAGCATGTTGCTTATATCGTAGGGGCTTGGCCTTCACACAGATTAAACAAGCATGCCCTCAAGACAACTGAAAACGTTTTCAGCATTAGCAAACTAAGTATTTATTTTTAAGATAAATTTTATCATGCAGGTTCAAGCGCACTTTGAACCCAACTTAAATACAATAAACCGTTTAACCTTGCTGTTCATCAGCACTATCTGCTTTGTACTGGTCTTCCAGTACGTTACTGAAAATACTTTCAATCATCCAAACCCGATACAGACTATTAAAGACATAGCTCTGACCATCAACACGCAGTTCAAGCACGGGAAAATCGGGTTGAGACTTCATTTCACACAAGATATCGTTTTCTTTGAGCTTGGTCTCTACATTGTCAACACTCAACGCTGTAATATCGAGCTCCTGCATCAACTGATCAAAATGTGCTTTATAAGATAAATCCTTACCTTGAGTCCAAACCGTTTTCAATATCCGATACATGGCATCAATACGTTGCTCTTCGGGCACACTATAAAATAACTGTGCCATCGCCAAAGTTGCCACTTGGGTCGGGCGACAAAACGGCGTGAACTGTACTTCTGTTCGCTTAGACAACCGCGTTGCCAAACTCCAGTCAAACCAGTCTCGACCATGATAACTCAGTGGGTAAACATTAAGCTGAATATTATAATAATCTGCCAGCTCTTCTTTGATATAAGCCAACAATAACCATGAAATCGGATCTTCAAGTGCAACGTATAAATCCAACTCAGGATCGAGTGCCTGAATTTCATTTAACTCTTCCGCATCACTAATCAAATGCTCACGCCAATCTATATGATTGATTAAGAAAATCGGATTATCGGTAAATAGTTTTTGTTGTTTTAAACGACGGGTTAAACGTAGTAGATCATCAACAGCATGATATTGGCGGTCACCGAGTTGAAAGTAGCTCGCCAGCACCACATCATCATTAAAAATACGTTCTGGAAAGTTTTGCTCCTGATGATGACGACTGGCCATCGCATATAAAGTCCGCAGTTTCCCCTCTTGCTTTTGCCATAACATATGAAACACGTCTTCGAGCAAATACAAAAAGTCCTGCCCACGTAGCGGCGTAAGTCGCAAAATAGTTTCTGCTTGGCTTAATGCCTCTATACTGGGTTGCTCCGGGGTTTCATGAAAACTAAAACGGTGCTGACGCGACAGAATTTTGGCATCATTTAAACAATAGGTCTGCCATTCCAATGCTGACATCTGATTTGGCGGTTCAGCAGCCTGACGAGAAATGACCACCGTCAATGGTTTTAGTTCATCCGCTAAAATTTCTTCAATTTGGGGTAACTGCTGAACGGCTAAATAGCTGTATACATCGTCGAGGCGTAAATGAATACTCAAGCCTTGTTCTGTAGATACGACCGTTTGACGAATCGGTTTTTGGTAAAACCAACGCGATCGAATCGGATCGAACCATCGACGCAACAGTGACATGAGCAAAGCCTCTACATTAAACCCTTGAAAGTACTACAAGGGTTTATATCAATTCACAGCAAAATGATCAATTAGACATCTAAATTTAGATCAGTTACCGCGCCTTTTTCTGCGCCAGTGGTCAGTTTTGCAAACTTGGCCAAGGCCCCATAACGATAATTCGGCTGCGGTTTCACCCAAGCCACTTGACGTGCGGCGATCTCATCTGCCGAAACATGCCACGTCATTTCGCGGGTTTCTGCATTAATCGAGATTTTATCGCCATTTTGCACCAAACCAATTGGCCCACCTTCATAGGCTTCTGGGGTTACATGACCAATGACAAAGCCATGACTGCCGCCAGAGAAACGACCATCGGTGATCAGGGCCACAGATTTACCGAGACCTTTACCAATAATCGCTGAGGTCGGTTTCAGCATTTCTGGCATACCCGGCCCACCTTTAGGCCCTTCTCCACGAATCACCACCACTTCACCCGCTTGAACCTCACCGTCTAAAATGCCGCGCATCGCGCCAATTTCACCTTCAAAGACACGCGCTGGCCCTTCAAAGTACAGGCCTTCTTTACCCGTGATTTTAGCCACAGCACCTGTTGGAGATAGGTTACCTTTAAGCACCACCAAGTGAGAGTCTTTTTTAATAGGCGCGTCGAAGGGTAAAATAATCTGCTGACCTTCAGGGTAATCTTCCACCTCCGCCAAATTTTCTGCCAAGGTCTTGCCCGTTACCGTTAAACATGAACCATCGAGCATGCCAGCATCTAACATCCGCTTCATCAGCGGTTGAATACCCCCAATCGCAATCAGCTCAGACATCAAATATTTGCCAGATGGGCGCACATCAGCCACCACGGGAATATCTTGCCCGATACGGACAAAATCATCCAAACTCAGTTCAACCCCAGCAGTATGTGCCATTGCCAGTAAGTGCAGCACGCCATTGGTCGAACCACCCAAGGCTATTAGCACTTTAATCGAGTTTTCAAATGCAGCTTTGGTCATGATATCGCGTGGTTTCAAATCTAAGCGCAGCAAATTCATCACCGCTTCGCCTGCTTTTTGACAGTCGATCCGTTTGTCATCTGAAACTGCTTCTTGTGCAGAGGAGCCCGGCAAACTCATGCCCAAGGCTTCAATCGCAGAAGCCATCGAGTTTGCAGTGTACATACCGCCACATGAACCCGGCCCCGGCAGCGCCACTTCTTCAATCTGTTTGACTTGAATGGCACTGATTTCACCTTTGGCGTGCTGACCCACTGCTTCAAAGACTGAAATCATGTCAGTATGCCCTGCGCCCGGCTTGATTGTCCCACCATAAACAAACAAACCTGGACGGTTTAAACGGGCTAAGCCCATAATACAACCCGGCATATTTTTGTCACAACCACCAATGGCAATCACCCCATCATAGGCTTGACACCCCACCACGGCTTCTATCGAATCAGCAATAATTTCACGGCTCAGCAATGAATACTTCATGCCTTCAGTGCCGTTAGAAATACCATCTGAAATGGTGATGGTATTAAAAATAATGCCTTTGCCGCCAGCTTGATTGACCCCTTTCTCAGCCTCACGCGCCAGTTCATTAATATGCATATTACACGGCGTGACATTGGCCCACGTAGACGCAATACCGACAAACGGACGGGTAAAGTCGGAATCTTTAAAGCCTGTTGCACGCATCATGGAACGTGCAGGCGCATTTTCAATGCCCTCATAAACAGGAGCTGAATGTTCGCGGATATTGTCTTTACTCATTGTATTTGTCCTTAGCGATGGCTGCGTATTGCTCTACAGTCTTGGCAATTTTTTCTGTTTTTATTGTATAGAAAGCAGGCTACACATGAAAGCGACTCGCTAGGTATTACATAAACCCATTTATTGTTGTTTTACCCAAATCAAGTCACATGATGAAGCGACATGGATGTCGCTGTTTCACTGTATGGCAGGGATGCCATATCAGGGAAACAAAGGCATTTTGTTACTTTTGTACCATCAAAAGTAAAACCTCATCTACGCAATAACAGAGCAAATCGTACTGTAAAATGCGACTGTACTATTTTCATCAATCAATAAAAAAGCACCCCAAATGGAGTGCTCTTTTTAATCAGTCAAAGACTAGCGATTAAATTTCACGAACCGCACCTTTAGACGCACTGGTGGTATGCATCGCATAAGCTTTTAAGGCTTTAGAGACTTTACGTGGACGCTGTTCAGCAGGTTGCCAGCCTTTAGCTTCTTGCACTTCACGGCGCGTAGCCATGGTTGCCTCATCCACAGCTAAGTGAATGGTACGGTTTGGAATATCAATCTCGATACGGTCGCCATCTTCAACCAAGCCAATCGCACCGCCTTCAGCTGCTTCAGGAGACACGTGACCAATAGATAGACCCGATGACCCACCTGAGAAACGACCATCGGTAAGTAAAGCACAATCCTTACCAAGCCCTTTCGACTTTAAGTAACTGGTTGGATACAACATTTCCTGCATACCCGGACCACCACGTGGACCTTCGTAACGAATCACTACCACATCGCCAGCAGTGATTTTTCCACCGAGAATCTCTTCTACCGCAGCATCTTGGCTTTCAAAAACACGTGCGGTGCCATTGAATTTCAAAATGGAATCATCCACACCTGCTGTTTTGACAATACAGCCTTCAAGTGCAATATTTCCATACAGGACAGCCAAACCACCATCTTGAGAAAAAGCATGTTCCACATTACGAATGACGCCATTGTCACGGTCACCATCTAAACGAGAGTAGTAACGGTCTTGTGAAAATGCCGTTTGCGTCGGTACACCGCCCGGTGCTGAACGGAAGAATTGATACACTTCTTCATCTTCTGTACGGATGATGTCCCACTTATCCAAAGCATCTTTTAGCGTTTTTTCATGAACGGTCGGTACAGATGTATCCAACAATCCTGCACGATCTAATTCGCCCAAAATCGACATGATGCCACCTGCACGGTGTACATCTTCCATGTGTACATCTTGTTTTGCAGGGGCAACTTTACACAGTACAGGCACTTTACGTGACAGACGGTCAATATCTGTCATGGTAAAATCAACTTCTGCTTCATTCGCAGCGGCCAATAAGTGAAGAACGGTATTGGTTGAACCACCCATTGAAATATCAAGGGTCATGGCATTTTCAAAGGCAGCTTTAGTCGCAATTGAGCGTGGCAATAAGCTGTAATCATTTTGTTCGTAATGACGTTTGGTGATTTCAACAATCAACTGACCTGCTTTTTCAAATAATTTTTTACGATTCGCATGGGTTGCTAAAGTTGAACCATTGCCTGGAAGTGATAGACCCAAAGCTTCGGTTAAACAGTTCATTGAGTTTGCAGTGAACATGCCTGAACATGAACCACAGGTCGGACATGCTGAACGTTCATACTCAGCTACTTCTTCATCAGTAAAGCTGTCATCTGCTGCGACAATCATGGCATCGACAAGGTCAATCGCGTGTTCATTGCCACGAATTTTCACTTTACCCGCTTCCATTGGTCCGCCAGAGACGAAAACCACAGGAATATTTAGACGCATAGACGCCATCAACATGCCCGGGGTGATTTTGTCACAGTTTGAAATGCACACCATGGCATCAGCGCAGTGTGCATTCACCATGTATTCCACCGAGTCTGCGATTAAGTCACGTGAAGGCAATGAATACAACATGCCGTCGTGTCCCATCGCAATCCCATCATCGACCGCAATGGTATTAAATTCTTTGGCTACACCACCTGACGCTTCAATTTGACGAGCCACCAGTTGACCTAAGTCTTTAAGATGAACGTGACCTGGTACAAATTGAGTGAATGAGTTAACCACTGCAATAATCGGCTTACCAAAGTCTTCGTCTTTCATCCCCGTTGCGCGCCATAAGCCACGCGCACCCGCCATATTTCTTCCGTGTGTCGATGTTTTTGAACGATAGTCAGGCATTATATTTTCCAACAAAGTGTGCTTGAGATGAATGTGCACATTCACTCTGGCTAAAATCTGAGTTCGATGAGTGTCAAGCAGTTAAACATAGCATCTCCGTATTCTTTCCCAATATCGTTTCTAGGCATCTCGACCGAAAACAGATCAGGCATCTAGGCTAGACACTACATTTTAACCAATGAGTTGACATTCAATTGCATATTGAAGCTACTATAACCCGTTCACTGACCTTTCAATACAAAACTTCTATGAATAATTTTTAAATTTTGCATGAGTTTTATTTATATAAAATGCAAATCCCCCCTTGATCTGTGCCGAATACCCGCAACTTTTTTCTTCATAAAAATATTAATACATCATTCATTTAGACGGTCTTAGTCAGCTTTTTATAATGGTAAAATCAGTAACTGCTCCAGTTTTGTTATAATTGATCTAATCTTGTCATTTTTTTCGAGTCTTTATTGAAAATCATCTTCGCAGGCACGCCCGAATTTGCGGCTGTAGCCTTAGACGCGTTGCTAAAAACAGAACATGAGATTGTCGCGGTCTATACACAACCTGACCGTAAAGCAGGTCGTGGGCAAAAACTGACTGCCTCAGCCGTGAAGCAGCTGGCTTTAGCGCATCAAATTCCTGTCTATCAACCACTGCACTTTAAGTCTTCAACGGAAGAGGGTTTGGCGGCTCAGGCTGAACTCAAAGCCTTAAATGCCGATGTGATGGTCGTAGCTGCCTATGGTCTTATTTTGCCACAAGTGGTTTTAGATACGCCGAAATATGGTTGTCTCAATATTCACGGTTCACTCCTGCCGCGTTGGCGCGGTGCTGCCCCGATTCAACGCGCAATTTCTACTGGAGATGCAGAAACTGGGGTCACCATTATGAAAATGGCGGCAGGCTTGGATACGGGCGATATGATGTATAAAACCTACTGCTCAATTGAAGCCACAGATACCTCTGCAAGCTTGCATGACAAATTGGCGATTCAAGGGGCAGAAGCTATCGTTAAAGTGTTGGCCTCTGAAAGCACATTACAGCACCATTTAGAGCAACGTGAAGTACAAGACGAAGCGTTAACAGTTTATGCGCATAAGTTGTCAAAAGCAGAAGCGCGTATTGATTGGTCATCAACTGCAGCGCAAGTCGACCGTAATATTCGTGCCTTTAACCCATGGCCTGTGGCATTTATTGCACTGGATGAAAATAATAATTTACGCGTTTGGGGTTCTGTACTGTCTACAGAACCCCCCAAAAACCAAACCGCTGGCAGTATTTTAGCCATCGACAAACAAGGCGTGCATGTCGTGTGTGGAGATGGACGAGCGGTGTGTTTAACCGCACTACAATGGCCAGGGGGTAAAACGCTTAACCCTGTACAAATCCAGCAAACTCAAAAATTACAGGTAGGACAAGTTTTCGCATGAGTAAAATTGAACCCGGCACGTCTCACCTAAACCTACGTGCGCAAGTGATTCGCACACTTTTAGCTGTACAACAAGGTCAGTCTTTAGCAAGCGTGCTTCCTCAGCATTTGCTTAAAGTCGCCGATCGTGATCGCGCACTTTTTCATGAGTTAGTTCTCGGAACATTGCGCCAATGGTACGGTTTAAAAAGTATTACCTTGCCACTCTTGGTCAAACCGCTGAACAATGAAACAGTTGAAACCTGCCTCTATGTAGGCCTGTATCAGATTTTATGCACCCGTGTTGCAGACCATGCAGCAATTTCAGAAACGGTGACTGCGGTCAAACAGCTCGGCTATCAAGCCTTAAGTGGTGTTGTCAATGCAATTCTTCGCCGTGTTTCACGTGAAACATCTGAATTTCAACACAGCTTAGAACAAGCACATGGCTTACCTAGCTGGCTATTTAAGCGCCTGAAAAAAGATTGGGGCGTCGACACACTTGAACAGCTTTGCCGTGACTTAAAAGGTGTTGCACCTCTAACCTTACGCACCAATGAGCGCGTGGTCAGCCGTGAAGAATACCTCGAAATTTTGACTGAAGAAGATATTGATGCTCATGCCTGTCAGCTGTCTGAAGTAGGGATTGTTTTAGAACAAGCTGTACAGATTCCTGCACTCCCAGGATTTGAGCATGGTGGCTTTTCCGTTCAAGACGAACATGCGCAGCTCTGTGCAACGCTTTTGCCCAACTTAGATGACAAATTCGTCGTTGATGCTTGTGCGGCACCTGGTGGCAAAACAGCACACTTACTGGAAAAATATACACCGAAGAAACTCATCGCACTTGATCAGGATGCTAAACGGTTAGTCCGTGTGGCTGAAAACCTAGAACGGCTTGAGCTCAACCAATTCACCGAGGTTGAAATTCTCGCGGCCGACGCAACGACTTGGGAAACATCTGAACCTGTAGATTGCATCGTTTTAGATGCTCCATGTTCAGCCATTGGAGTGATGCGTCGCCATCCTGATATTCGTTTACTGCGCCAATCTACCGACATCCAGCAAACGGTTGAACTACAACAGCAGATCTTGGAACAGATGTGGAAACAGCTGAAAGTCGGTGGCACCTTGTTGTATATCACCTGTTCAATTTTAAAAGCTGAAAATGAACAGCAGATGCAACATTTCTTCGCACAACATGCAGATGCCACAGAAGTGAAAATTCACGCAGATTGGGGTATTGAGCAGATTCACGGTCGTCAGCTTTTCCCGACACCTGACCATGGTGATGGTTTTTATTATTGCCGTATTGAAAAGATTTAAATAAAAAAGGAGCCAAAATGGTTCCTTTTTTATTGTGATGAAATACAAATCCCCATGCCAATATGCACCGTAATCTTCGCGTTTTGTCTTGTTATAATATCGACCAAACTTAAAGCGTACTGCAGTTCTCAGACAAATAGATCGCTTGATCCATCAGACGCTCTGCTGAAGCAAAAATCTCACGCGAATGACGCCAACCCAATTGACGGTATTCAGCAGCGGCCCAAACCAAATTCACTTCCGCTTGTGCCAGTTCTTTATAGGCACACTGAAACCCCGTTTGTACTTTGATACGTTCAGCGCGCGTCCATAAATCATGACGCATGACTTGAGAAAACGGCAGTATTGCTGTTTCTACACTTAAATTTGCACGCTGATCTGCATATAAAATGTCTAAGACCTGTTGGTAAATCAATTCAATATTTTGACGCTTCGCTTTTGCACTATAGGCATGGTCAGCATAGCTCAGCCACGCTCGCGCTTTTTCTAACTGATATTTTTCTTTTATATCCGTTGCTTGCCCAAATGCACTTTGTAATTCTACATGCACCTGCTGCTGCGAAGCCTGATAGGTTGAAGGAACTGGGGCTTCGTTAGCATGTGTCAGCACAACACCTACTGCTGTCAGCCATAACAGATGCTTAGTCGCGACTCTCAACATTATTTTGACTCCAAAGCTTTATTGACTGAGGTTTTATTTTTATTAAATAAGTTTTCGTCAAACTTGAAGCGGAAGCGGAAATATGCGCCATCCATCGTTGTATCACTATCAATTAAATCTTTATCTTGATAGCCAACAAAGTTATACCCCCCAGAAACCCAAAGATTCGCTGCCAGTAGATAACCGACTTCCACTCCAGCCATATATTTGGTTCCATCCGAAACACTATTCCACATTACTCCAGCATTGACACCTGCATCCCAACGCTCATTAATGTCATACATAAACCGACTGTTGAGCATTTGCGTCATACCACTGGTTTGTAGAAGATCATAGGTTTCATCAAGGTATTTAACAGCATATTGCCCTGATAAATGAATAGAACGTGTTGGGTGATAATTCATATGATGAGACATGATATAAACATTACGTTCATACGGATCATCAAGCGTTGTTTCATTCTTTTCATAGCGATATTCAATTTTGCTCAATGAGTCAAAACGATTGGTCGCCAAATCACGATATGCAGCACCAACCTGAACACGATCAATGATGCGATCGCCAGAGTCCGCAGACTTATTGTCGGTAATGTTCAGTACATTCTTAGCCAATAAAGTCACTTCGTCTGAATACTTGTACGCGGTACCTAAAGTATTTAAATAACTATCACTTTGATTCGACCAACGCCCTTCTATGCGTGCCACATTTTTCCAGCGTGGATTAGACAGATGTTCAAAGCCGAAGGTTGCCGCAGTTGACTCTAAAGAATTTTTATTTTCACCCTCAAACACTTTCACTTTTTCAAAGCTGGTATTAAAGAATAGGCCTTCTTTGAGCTGCCAACGGTTACGCACCCCCATCGCGGCTTCAGCTTCACGTGCACTCATACCATCACGTACACGGTATTCACTGAATACTGAGCCATCACGCATGTATTCGCTGTCTAAACCAAAAACAGTCGTATTACGTTTTTGCGTGTCATTGAGTTCGTATAATCCACCAATACTTGAAATGAACTCATGGCGCGCATAGGCATGAATATTTTTATAGACTTGAGCATCACCACCAACAGCAAATACACGGCGGTCGCTATCAGCGATATCTTGCTCATATTCTAAGAAAGCACTTGAGCCATCAAAAGGGAGCGCTGTTTTCAATTTAGCGCGAACCGTAGTGCCGTCATACGGCGTTTCAACACTTTGCGTTGAAGCACTCGCTGCACTCGCCGATTCGTTATAATACCGTGTACCCAGTTCCAAGCTCACTATGCGGTTAATTGCTTTTTCAATTGATGCACTGACGCCATAACGAATACCTTCATTGGCAATATCTTCAGTCCGTACTGCTTCAACACGTAAAATCCCAAATTGATCTAAACGTGCATTCAGTTTCACTGCGCTTTCTTTGCGTCCTGAACTAATCGAAGATGCGGCGTTACGGAAGTTTTCATCCGCCTGTTGATGGTAAGCCCGTAAATCAACCTTGTCATTTTTGTAATCAAGTTCAACGCGAGCTGCGGTGCCATCGCCAGATTTGTCTGTACTATTTGATGCATTCACATCGGTTAATTGATCAAGGTTTAACGCATCGTGATCAGAGTAGGCATATTCCGCAATGAGTTTAGTTTTATCATTCCAACGAATCACGGTATTGGCACTGGCAATTTTCTCTTGATCCATTGGATCATCATTTTGCACATAAGAACCACCCACCGTCACTTTATCATTCAGCTTATAACGACCATTCACACCTGCAACTGTATATTCTTTACCACCTTGGTCAGACTCAACCGTGATACGTAAATAAACAGGGTTCAGGTTCTCATCAATGCTGCTTAAAGGTGAGGTCAGGTAAAGACTGTTGGTATAGGTATCAACTTCATAGTCACTAAAACGGGTTAATGTGCGCTGTGAAATAATCAAGCCAGGATTGTTACGATCACGGACTATCACTTCCACTTTTTCACTATTTTCTAAAATATCGTCACTATCTATACCCAAAGAGTACGGACCAGAAACCCCCATTGCGCGCAATTCATTCACGATTTGCGTTGCATTGGTACGAGCTGCAAAACCAGAAACTTGGTAACGCTCCCCTTCAGCAGTAGACTTCAGACCTGTCAATGAACGGCTATACTGACCCAATGAAAGCCCTTCATCGTTTTCTGTACGTGTAACATAGTCACCATACATCGCATAAGAGCGGCCTTTATCTACACGGACATAAAGTTTACTGGTAGATTGCGCATCAAAACCTTTGGCAGATGCATCACCATACACGGGATAATATTCATCTGGACGAATATCACGAAATAAGCGCTGATTATTTTCTTTGCTTGAGTCATAAGCCAAAGTCAGTAAATAATCCCCACGCACTTTTCCTTTCAGGAACAATGCGGCGCGACCACGAATGGCCGTTTCACCATCGCCTGAACTGGATAAATCATTCAGTTCTTCTTCAAAGCCATCTTGAGTCGAGCTTTTCGACAGATTTTTTGGGTCGAACTTATTCAGTGCAAATGAACCTTCGATAATCCCGGCAACTAACATTGGACGCAGTTCCGCCAAGAAATGTACAGGTACAGTCTGTTCATAAATACCACTACGAATACGTAGCACACCTGAACCCGCTTCCAATGGCGCGAGTACTGGAACAACAATAGAACCGCCTTCTGCAAAAACTTGAATACCCGGTTTATCAGGGTCTAAATCTTTGAGCTGAATCGTGCCTACCGATGTTTCTATAGTGATAGGGGTACGCGTTGCAACAGGCGTGCCATTACGATCCAGAATCTTCACTACAACTTGATAAACGTCCTTACCATTGGCATAGACCACTTGCTCTACAGACTGTGTGGCCAATTGGCTCATTGCATCGGGTGCAATCACAGTCAATTGCTGTTGGTCACGTAAATTGCCAAAGCTGTCGTACTGACGCACAGAAACCGTATTTTTTCCTGCCGTAAGTGGCACACCAATAAAATCTAAACCCGCAACGCCATGCTCTTGATAGGTGGCTTTTTTACCAATGCGTTTTTCCGAAATTTGCTCGTCATTGACAAACAAACGGATATCCGTACCTAAAGCCCCTTTCACCTGAATGGTGGCTTGTTGGGCTGGCAAGACTTGTTGTTCTTTTAGATTCAAAATGGCAAGTTGGTTCGATTCAGAACGTTGTAATTCCTGTTCTAAATCTAAAATTACGGGCGCTTTAACTGGTTCAAGCTGAACCGTTTTCACATCTTTAATCTGTTCTTTTTTATATTCAATATTACAGTTTGCCGAAGCTCCAGAAGCACTAATACAACCACTGGCAGGTTGACCTTGAACATCGGTCACATAACTACTGAGCGGATCTACCGTTAAGTCCTGACGTAAAGTTTGTTCAAGTGCATCCAGTTGCGCATCAATTTTGCTACGGCGTGCCTCAATTTGTGTAGCCAAAGCTTGGCTACATTCACCCGCAGTATCCGCAATCGCAAAATCGGCACGGTGTAATTCGCCACGTTTTAAATCGACAAAACGGCTGGCAGGATCACCGGCTTGACGGTTACTAATCAGTACCAATTCAGCATTATTCGGTAAAGTGGTATTGTCGACTTTCAGCACATGCGTAATGGGCTTAATGCCATAGAAGTTATATTTCCCTTCACGATCAGTGACCACAAAGTTCCCATCTTCCATGTAAATACGAACGCCCGGTACACCTAGCTCACCTGCATCTTGCACACCGTTGCGGTTACAGTCAGTAAAGACTTTACCCACCACAAAACCATCTGGACTAAATACTCCAGGCGTAACCTTAACCGCCGCACGTGCTTCATTTGAAGTCGTATTTTTATTGTCCTGCGCATAAACACGGTTAATCCCATCGCCACTTAAAGCATTTGGGCCAATGTATACACGGTATTGAATCTTCGCTTCTTGTTTCGGTGTCAGTGTCCCTAAACCTAAAGTTAAATAAGGACCTTTGCCACCCTGTGGGTCATTACTCTTTTGACCATTGACACGCGTAGTGCCTGATACATACACAAAGCCACGTGGCAGAGTGTCTTTCATATCGACATCATATAGCGTTGAGTCACCCATATTGGCAACCGTTACCATATAATCTTTAAAGTCACCAATTTCAGCCGTTTTATCGCCCACCACTTCTTTCTTGATGACCAATTTGTCATTAATTGGCGTCACAATATCAACAGGGTCAATTGGGATATCAATATTAAGTGCCGCATCACCCGTTTTTAAGGTAAAGTTTCCGCCATAAGACCATGACGCATCAACTACGCGATTGTTAAAATTGTTATATACCGTTTTATCGCTGGTAAATTTATAACTGGTTCCACCCGCAATCGTTGAAGTGTCGATATATAAACTATAAGTACCATTCTCGACATAAGGATAAACAAACTCACCATCGCTATTGGTGACTTGCGTTGCAGGAATAGCAACTTTGTCCCCTGTCGTTTCATCTAGTTTATAAGCGACATTGTCAGCAGGCTTACCATTGGCATCCAATAATGTCACGGTTGCACCCGCAACAGGTTGATTGGTTTTCGCGTCAAAAACCACACCATATGGATCAATCAACACATTGGTATCGACATCACTGATGCTGGCCGTAGAATTACCATTTTCATCTAAACAATCAGTTAAACTCACCAGCACTTGATCGCGCTTAACCGTCTGTAAAATTTGGTCATTTTGTATTGCAGTTGCAGATTCCTGCGTTGCTAAAGAGAACCGAAATATGCCTGTATTGATACCTGTTTCAATACCTTGTACGTATTCAATATCACCCGTTTTCGTCGACTGAACTTTAATTTTAACTTTATCGGCACTGCTACGTGTTGCATTACACATGGCACTATTTGCTGCGATATACAACGGCTTGCTTAAACTACCTGTTGCTAAAATACTGGAATAATCTTTGCTGTTATTACTGATGGAAGAACTTCCCCCCACAGTCGTCACGACTTCATTCGACAGCGTTTTTTTAATATTTGAAACTAAGCCATGCTCGACACTAAAGATATTGGAAATCGAGGTACGACTAATATTCGAGTTCATGGCCACAACCAATTCGACACTTTCAGTCGCATTGGCTGCTAAAGCCTGCGGATAAGCCACCACCAAGGTATTGATGAGTGATTTATCGTTCGGAATCTGCTGGGTAAATTTATCTTGCCCTAATGGATATAAAATCAAGGCATTGGAATTATTTGCTTTTACCGATTTAAACGTGGTGTTGGCAGGTAAATCATCTAATAACACCACTGCATTGATGGTCTGTCCATCGACCTCAATCGGTTTTGTACCCGAATTACGTGCAGAGGTATTTTTAATATTTAAGGTATAAGTTAAATCGTAAGACTGCCCAGCTTGTGGTTCAAAACTGCTTTTATTTACAGATTTGGTTGCGATGAGCTGTGGCAAGAAACTCACCAATCCATTCACTGCATCAGCAACTACTGTAGGCTCTTGAATGACATAAGCACGAAGTGGCAGATCAACGTTTTGACTGTCTTTTAAACTAGTTGATGAGTCTGCAACGACCCATAAGTCAACTTTTTGACCACTTTCTAAAGTGAGATGCCCCGTTACCAATAAGTCTGAACGATCAAACTCACCATTTTGGTTACTGTCGACATATATTTTTATATTGGATAATTCTGCAACCAAAGTAGGATCAATTGAAATCTCGGCTTGCGCATTACTATGGTTGGTTAACGTATTTAACCAAATGACTTTATCACCCGCATTGATTTCTTGTCGCGCAGGTGAAGTCAGACTAATCACGTACTGTGGTGTAATCGTGACTTGAACAGTATTTGAAACGGCCTGACCAATCAAACCGTCCCTTTGTACAAAACTTGCATACGCAGTATTGGTAATATTTTGCCCAGCAGCAGGCATCACAGCATAAGCGTGATTTACCAAAGCCATAGCGGTCGCTAAGCTTGAGAAAATAAGCTTGATCTTATGATTCTGTAACGGCTGAACTCGTTTAATCACGAAAATACCCCAATACCGAGCAAAAGCAAGTGAATGGGATAGGCACGAAAAAATGCCTATCCACAAAAGTTGTTATTAATGTTATGGCTTAATTATTGTCCATCGACCTTGACGCTGAACTTCATCGTCACGGTTTCAGAAGGTGCCAAGGCAAATTTCGAAGACTTCAAATTATTTGTAGTATTCGTCACTGTCCCTTTTGACACAGGTTCTAAAGCCGCAACTGGCGTTGAGCCCAAAGTGGTGTAACTTGGCACTGCATCGGTAATTTCAACATCAGTTACTGCTTGGTTACCGTCGTTCACCGCTTTAATTTGGTAAATGATACAAGCACCTGGTTTTGCCTGAAGAGTCGAAGTACCAAAGCTACCATCTGGCGTACCATCACAAGCAGCATCAAGTGCTTGTAGTTTTTCCAAACGTACCTGACCAATGTTGACTGTGGTCTTGTCTGTTACAGTAACTGCTGTTGGAGCTACCGTACCATTGAGATCACCTGTCGGCGTTACCGTAATGATCGACAAGTCGGCCTGACCTGCTGTTGCATTACTTGGCGCTTCAACTTTGACCAAGATGTTGATACTTTCTTTTGGAGAAAGACCATCTGCACCGTTAGTTGCCGTTAACCATGCATTAAGGTCAGCACCTGTAACCAACTCACTCGCATCTGCAATACCGTCATTGTTTTTATCAACATAAACAGAAGTTACAAAGCCTGTGTTTGATGGATCATGCGTAACTGTAAACGGAAGTGTGCTACCACCAGAAACACCCTCCACAACGTTACCGTTGTTGGTTAAAGTGTGTTTATAAACAATGGTACCACCTGGTGCTACCTGACCTTGTTGGTCGGCCAAGAACGACAGTCCACGTACTGCTTCTACCGTCAAGTGATCTTTCATCTTGTCGGTTAAGCCTGTCGCAGGAGAGTTAATCGTAAAGACGATATCTTGGCTATTAGTAGGAGTCGCATCCGCTGAAGGTGTTACTTTGGCACAGAAATAAGCCGTTGCATTTGGCTGAATTGCGCCTGTGTTGGTTACTTTAGTTGATGTACATACACCACTTGAGTCCGCAACAAAGTATTCAACTGTCCAACCAGATGGCAATGCTTGCTCAGTACCAAAGTTATAGTTATCTGATGTTGAACCATGATTTGTTACAGCAATAGGGAACGTAGCCGCCACACCAGGTTTAGTTGTTACGGTAGTTACAACATTACCAGAAACGTAAGCACCCTCACCCGTTAAGCCTGTATCGTCTTCAGTATAGTTTTTATTACCTTTACCGTTACTTAAATCGACTTTTGACGCTGTGATATTGGTAATTCTTAAAGTCACCGTATCTGAAGATGCAGGGGCATGTACAGGTGTAATGGTTAAGATTGTATCTAGACCAGGTGCTGTAATCGGGCCTGTATAACCATTTGGCAAAGTAATACGTGCAGAGATTTCAAGATGACCACCAGATGCCAATGGACCACTATCCACACTTGCATCACCATTAGTATCAGTTAATGGGGTATTACCATCTGATTTTAATAGCTCAACAATAGAACCCGCAGGTAATGCAGATTTATTAACTGTAATGTTATAGGTTTCAGATACGTTACCCAGATTGTGAATCCAGATATCTTCTGTAGAGCTTGAGGCACCAAATAAAACAGGAGAACCTTGTACTGCTGTTGTAGTGATCAAGTCATCTTTAGCGGTATTACCAGATACTTTTTGTGCATCCGAATAAGTATCGGTCGCGTTATCGTTGATCGTACCTGTATAAGTAGACTGTACAGTGACATCATACGGGTTAGTTGGTTGAGAAGTCTCAGTGCCTGGACCATCTGGATCAAATGTCGCAATGTTGGTAATTTTTCCTGCAGGAGCGGTACTATCTACCGTCACTTGGAAGGTTAATTTGCCCGTACTGTTGCGCGCCACAGAAGCAAGCACCAACTGCACTTTATTGCTCGTAAATTCGTATTTCGCTGCTGCCGCCGCTTCATCACCAGTCGCATCGGTCAATGCCGCAGTCTGACCACTCCAACGTGCTGAACCTGCAACATAAGTCACACCTGTAGGTAAAACGTCTTCAATAGTTAAATTGGTTGCGTCTGCATTACCCGTGTTTTTATAGGTTAATTCATACGTTACAGTATCGCCACGTGCCACTGCCGTTACATTGGCAGACTTCGTCACTTGAATGACCGCACCTGAAACAATCGTTACGGTGTCCGTATTCTTTTTGGTTTTGTCTGCTACGACAGTAATGTACGTGCTTGCTGCAGACAGTTCTAATTGACCCGTATTGCCAGCTGTAGCTGTTGCGGCTGTTGTACCAACCACCACCAAGCCTACAGACTCACCAGCATTTAAAGTCACTTTTTGCCCAGCCAAATTCGTACCATTGTCTGGCACACCATCCTTATTCGCATCTAAATAAATAGCAATGTTCGAGAAGTCAAAATTATCCCCTGTCACATTCGCTAAACTTAGCGTGAATTCATCCGTTCCGTTACCCGTATTGGTCAATACGTGCGATAAAGTCACTACACCATTCGGGTTAGCAGTTGCGGTACGGTTCTGCTCAAGTGTGAAGCTACCCACTTGTAATACAGTCGTTTTTACTTCATTTGACGTCACTGTACGTGTAGTCGATGTGCCATCCACATACGATGCCGTAGCAATGTTACTAATATTCGTTCCCGCAGCAGGTGCAGCTGCATGTGTGGCACCTGTAGCGAAGAAAGCAAAGCCACCTAGAACTGTCGCAATAGACAAATAAAGGTTATTTCGCTTTGTTGTTTTCAAATTCATAGACATGAAAGTCCCCCGACTCCATCGGAATGATGTGTGTGAAATTTAGAAATTAATCGTTTGAAGTATTTACTTTGGCTTGTGCGCTGACCGTTACGGCTTTCTTTGCAGGTAGTTCAGCAATTTGCCACTGTAGAGCGCGGTATTCTTTCAATGGGACATTGACTAATTTGCCGTCTACTTTTTTCTTTAATGGCATTGCGGCAAAGTTGACCCCATCTGTGCTTGCTAGTGCACCTGAAGGTAAACTTGAACCCAAATATTGAGTATCCGCAGGGATAGGCAATGTTGCTTTTAAGCTTTTGATATTCCCTGTGGTGTTGTTGGTATAAGTCGCACGATATTCAATGACATCCTGCGGCTTAATCGAGTCTGCAGCTTTAAACTGTGCATTCCCTTTGTTATCGACAACTTTTTTGAAAGCTTTAAGCTGAATAGAGACTGGCTCATTATTGGTTGCTGCAGCTACAGCCATCGCATTGGCTGCAACTCCAACAAACATCAGAGCAATTGTCATTTTTTTCAGCATAGAATTTTTGTTTAACATGATTTTATCCATTGCAAACCAATGCGAATTTTTTGTGACACTAATCACTTTCTTTTAAATTAATGCAACAAATCTCAATGCAATATTAAACAAAAAACACACAAACAACCATACATTATTAAAAAAAAATGTTAACTGGTTCTCCTTAATAAAATATAAATGGATATATACAGTCACACAATAATATTTATCTTATTGTTATTTATTAATATTTATTTTTTTGGTGAGTTTACACAAGGCAACATTGCTGTGTGATACAAAAACTTACATATATAAAAAAATACAAAATGTGTAACTCTAGCCTGAATTTGTGCTTTTTATGTGCCACTCTATTGCATAAAATAGGAGCAATACCTGTCTTAAAATCACTCACATCAAATCTTCCATTTAATATATTTTTCAAACAAATACGCACAAATACCACTGAAAAAATATCAAGACGGATGGATAAAAAAAAGCCCCTTTATCTTACTCAGAAAAGGGGCTTTTCACTGCTCAGATGAACTAATTTGGAATCCTGACACAGAAACCAACTTGTCCTTTTTGCTTCGGTGCTAACACACCTGGAATCGTCCATTTTAACTGCCCTGAACTTTCCTGAGTTTGACACCCAGATGCCGTACAAGACATCGTTCCATAGACCGTACCAATTGGAACACTATCCTTTAAAACAATATCAACTAAATTTTTATTTGAATTATTGGTATAGGTGATTTGGTATTCTAAATAATCCCCTTTTGTTGCTTGGTTCGATACTGTAAATGGCGTTGTCTCATTACTCGGTGCTGGGCATGCTGTCGTTTTACGAACCAGTTTACTGATGTTTAAGCCAGCCGTTCCAATCGTCGTAATATCATTGACACTATTCGTTTCCTTCAGCGTTGCTGCAGTATAAGAGGCTTTTGCGTTCACTTTAAAGCTAGCAATGAAACGATCTCCTCCTTGAGCTGTTGTCGGAGAAATCACACGCTGAATCAAACAGACTTTTTCATTAGCTTTCATCGTTCGGCTCGCAAGCAAACTCTCGCCTTGATCTAACTGCCCATTACAGTTGCTATCCACATAAACCAAACTCTGCCAAGGCTGATTATTAGCGGGCTGTTGTTCTTTAGTTTCCGTTAGCGTTTGAACATTCATCACACTCTTAGCAGTTAACTCGTGTGGATAATCCACCACATCTCCCGCCACAATGGTTTTTTGTCCATTTTGGGTGAGAACTAACTGCAACTCGGCATCCCCAAATAAGAAGCCGTCATAACTGGTGACATTGTTCGCTTTAGGAATAGTGAACTGATCATTGCTGCTATCAGCGGTCGCTGTGACCGTGCTTGCTTTTGCAGAACTTACCGAGTCAAAACCTGTCACATTACGTTGTACAAGACAAACATTACTACGTCCAGAAAAGACATCTTGTAATGTTTGGATTTTAAAATCGCCATTTGCATTCGTTGTAGTCGAGGCTAGAACCGTTTTGGTACTGCAGTCTTGCAACTCAACCACACTACCCGCTATGCCCACTTCACCTGTATCTACAACAGCGTTATAAGCCTTAGATGTATCTGAGGTCGTTCCGCTATTGTCATTAAACACTCGTCCAGAGAATACATAGCCAGCATTTTTGCTGTTGGTTACACGACAAACAAACTTGGACGCAAATTTCACATTCGCTGCTGGAATCGTTTGAGTCAACCCACTTAAACTACCCAAATTACCTGTACTATTGCCCGAAACAGCTGTATTCGTATCCGTACACTCTACCGTCTTGAGCGAATATAGCGTTGAGGCAGATTCAGCAAAACTAATTGCGGTATTCGGTGTCGCATAAGCCAATAAAGAACCTTGCTCGACAGGAGATGTACTTTTCTTTAAGCGTACCGATTGTGCCGTTCCAACCACTGTTGTCACCACCTCACCACTGGTAATAGTTTCAGCATTGCTATTGGTCAAATTTGTAAAAGAGCCAAAGTTGAAGCTATCTGTGCCATTTTCAGATACTTTGTTTATCGCAAACGTTGGCTTTAAACAGGCATTGACTTCATTTAAACCAATACCAATATCATCCCCTGCAACACCAGAACTGGCATAGCTCTGAAACTCTGTGCTCACGACTTTTACACTTGTCACTGTCGTCGGCAATGTAATGGTAAAATTAATTGATCCAGGATCGGTTTGGTAAGACGTCAAAGCATATTCTGCTTGTGCAACTTGTGCTCCATTTAAGGCATTAAAAGTTGCCGTAGTGTTTGAACTTTTACCTGGGGTAACCAACACTGCATAAATAACGCCATCAACCAGCACTCGCATAGTTACACCTGTCGTATTACTACGCGGGCTACCATAAGACCAACTGAGTCGACCTTTTACTTGTAAAGCACCATTTGCTCCTGTGCCATACATCACCGTATTGGGAAGTATGCTTGGATTAGTCCCCGCCGTTTTCAGATCATAACTCTTAGCGGTCAACGTGTTATCAGCATCGTAGCTGGTAAATGCGGTATTCGAGACAAGATTGACAGCCTGACTAGATAGACACTGATTTTGCGAGTTTCCAGTTGTAATGGGCGTATTCTGCGTAATGGTCATGTTCGCAGTTGCACTGTTGTTAGCAGAGTTTCGGTCAAAAACAGTGGTTGAAATAGATGCCGTATTGGCTACAGCCCCAGCTTTATAAGCCAATCCTGTTATGGTGAACTCTAAATAATTGACATCTTTCCCATTTGCGGGCAGGTTCAACCCAGTCGCAGTTAAACTATTGCTACTTTCTGAAGTGACCATATTTGCAGTTGTTGGGCAAACAGCCGTGCCATACTTGGTACATGTCCAACTTAAACCCGCAATATTTGCAGGAACAGTATCTGTTAATATCGCATCGGTAACTGCCAATGCACCATTATTCCAAGCTTTAATCGTATATTTAACAACATCGCCCGTATTGTAAGTGGCTTTTTCTGATGTTTTTGAAACTTCTAAGTCGGCAGAGGCAAGGACGGTATCTTGGTCTGCTGTTGTACATGCACCTGTGGTGGAGTTAAATGAACGGGTAATACCGTTTGCATTTAAGGTCGTACAACTAACACCAGTGGATGAACCAAGTGTTGGCAGTTCAACTGTCGCTGTATTAGTAACTGTACTGCCTGCGGCCGCATCCACACGTGCAGTAACTAAAATTTCATAGAATTCACCAGCAGCTAAAGCTCCAGTATCAATCGAGCCCAAACCACTGAGAGCTGGGGCAGTGGTACATTTATTATTGGCAACTGTACTACAGGCCACAGCTGTGGCGGTTAAGCCTGTCCCGACTACATCTTTCAGCAAGGTTCCTGTATACGTATCAGGCCCAGTGTTGGTCACACGAACGGTATAGATCGTTGAGTCACCTGAATAGACTTGAGTTTTACCATTGGTTTTAGAAACAACTAAATCCCCAACCATCGAGTCAACACTAGAACTGCTAAACACAAAAGCATCCTGCAATGCAGTACCTGTTGTTGAGCTTTCCGTAATTACTCCAGTAGTTCGGTCTGTTTTAAAATAAACATTAAATTTTAGAACTGTAATAGGTGCAGATGTTAAAACTTGGATACTACCGCTAGCCCCACCATTTGACGCACTCGCTCCCAATACAGAAGATGTATTTCTTATCTCACCATTATTGGTTACAGAGAAATTTACACCAGATAACGCATATACACTGCTAATATTTGCAGTAGTAGTTAATTTGAACTGAGCAGATATCCCTAACAAAATTTCACCAGTACTCGTTAGTGTACGGACAGCGCCTAAGCCTGATATATTAATCACTGGATTCCTAACGGGTCTATCCCACGTTAAAGTAACTTCTCCTACTTGATATCCCAATCCTCCATTTACATTAGCCGTATTGGCTGGACTACCCAAAAACTTACTTGTATCTGCTGTCATCCGTAAACCATAGTTTGAATTTACATCAATACCTTGTCCCGGCAGTGTTCGGGTTGAAGAAAAGTGGGAATTACTTGGGCTTCCTTGATCAACTAATTTTGGGAAAACTGTAAGATTAGTTGCACCAAAGGAAAGTGCAGGGTTGTTATTTGAATCGTAGAGTTGATTCGTTAATGTGTAATCAACATTGATTTTTGGAAAATAATTTAAGGAACCAGTATTATCATTCGGGTTATTTGCATTAAATACATAGGTATTTCTTTGTGCTGATACTGTCGCTCCCACATAAGGTGTTCCTGTATAGGAATTCGACATAATCTCAAGTGTAGGCGTTGCAGCATTTACAAGCGTGACAAAAAGTAAACTCGTAATGAATAATGACAAAGTACGAAGTGTGTGCATGAGTTTGAGCATCTGTGAATGCGTAGCACTGCAATTCCTTGCTTGTTTATTAATTCCCCACATATTTCACCCCAAACTCTAAGCTATGACTTTCATTGCTTTTTATTGCCGCAACTGAACCCTTAATTGCACCCGACTGTCCAAGTGTAGGCGCGCTGAGCGAACCAGACTCACAACTTGTACAAGTTGGTGCTTTACTCATCACCATCGCTTCAGGGGTGTAATCATAAAAATTAAATCGCCCAATGGCCGAAGCCCCCAAGTTTTTCACTGTCAATTGGTACAAAACACATTGCCCAGAACCATCTGAATTACGCGTGATCGGTAACACATTTGAGGTATACGCCGTATCCGCTACACCATCACAATTATTATCCTTGGCTTGTAATTTAGTTAGACGCACAGGCGCACTGGTGATGGTGGTAATATCTGTTGCTGTGTCTAATAACGTACCTGCACTATTTTTTAGGCTAATCACAGAGGTATTTACCACTCCGACCGTGTTATATGCGGTATTCTCAACTTTATTAAAAATACGAATCTGTGCTTTGCTGCTAAGAATAGAAGCATTCACAATAGATAAGTTTTGAATAATCGGGTCAGACGCGTCTAACTGCCCATCATTATTGGCATCATAATAAAGTGTTGTTGTAAAACCAGTTCGATCATTCACTATGCTTAAAGTATCTGTTGTAGATAGCACAGACGTTCCCCACGGTTTTAAGGTGTGGGTATAAACAATACTGCCCCCCGGTGCAATTTGCCCTCGCAAATCAGGTTCTAAACTCACACCCCCTTGACTCGCATTTGAGTTAATCGTAATGGTGTTTTGAATCACGTCATAACCATTACTTGGCGCTGAGGTCGGCAAACTAGAAGAAGCCACTTTAAAATAAATTGGAATCGGTTGTGTTGTCGTTTTGGCATCTGCCCGAATTTCAACCACGGCACAATACAACTGTGACTCGCCGTTGTTGAGCAAACGCGTTGAAGCAATTTCTGCCCCAAGTACCGAACAGTCTGTAGTCGATGTAGCAAAATAGCGTACCGAGCTGACATCGCTTGGCAGTGCCACAGTTGCAAAATTATTGTCCGCATCAGCGCTAAAGTTATATGTGGTCGCTTGACCTGTATGGCGTACCGTGAGTGGAAACACCACCGTTTGATTGTTTGCCGCAGCTAAGGTTTTCCACGGCGAACCTCCATTCGACACATTGCCATTTCCTGTACCATTTGCGCTGGTTTCTGGACTATTCATCAAGTCCACCAGACGAGAAGCTGTACTTTGAATCAACGATGTCTGATCTTGTACTGTATCTGTTTTACTACTGTCCGCAATTGATTGTGCTTTAGGTACAATGCTATAGGTCGTGTTGGCTGTATCCACAAAATCCGCGGGGAATGTAAGCTTTACAATAATCGGAAGCTTCGCGCCCGCATCGAGTGACCCCGTATCAACAATGCCGTCATTGTTACTATCAAATAGTGGCGTAACACCATCTGCACGATAGAGTTCCAACACACTGCCTGCGGGTAAATTATGGCTGTTAAAACTTAAATTAAACCGATCAGCCACCGTTCCTGTATTCCAGACATAGTTTTCAAAGACAACTGTTCCACCACTACTCACCGCTGATTTAGTTAGTGTATCTGCGCCACTAACACTATTTGCATCAGCATTGATCACCACCCCATAAATCGGCTTAATGGTTAATACGGCGGTGTTCGACTGTGTGCTTAAATTTACTGTTGTGGAAAGACCGTCATGGTCATAGTCCATATTGGCCAAGTTTGGAATTTCACCCGGCGCTGTACGCGCCACGCGAACACGGAACTCAATATAACCTTGCGCATTGGCAGGTACATTGGTGATCTGTGCGCGAATCGTTTTACCATCCGTATCAAGATAATAATTGATGCCTGTCGGATCATTTGTCCCTGTCGCAGAATTCAGTGCTTGTCCATTCCAGTTTTCATTACCCGTGACATAGGTCAATTGCGTCGTATCCAACAGGTCGCTGATATTGACTACACCACTGTTATTGCCGTTATTAAAATAAGTTAAACGAACCGTTGCAATATCACCATTTACGACGCTTGTTTTATCAAAACTCTTGGTTAAGCTTAAAACCGCCTGATCGGTGATACGAGATGTATCAATATTATTTTGACTCAGGCTCGGCTGTTGTGTAGACGTCGCTACGAGTTGAATCTGACTGGTGCTATTTACGGCTGCTGTTGAAGGGATGATTGCTTTAATAATCAGGGCAACCGCTTCGCCAGCATTTAAGCTATATTGGGTAATTGGTGTCGTATTATCTGGGACACCATTGCGATCTGCATCCAAATAAATTTCAATATTGTTATGGGTAAAACTGCCACCTGTAACTTGACTTCCCAATAAATTATAAAGATCGCGTTCATTGCCTGTATTGGTTAAAATATGGTGATAATAAACCGCCTGACCCGGACGTACATATTCCGTGCGGTTATCCTTTAAACTGAGGTTATAAACTGGAATCACCGTCGTTTGAACCAAGTTGGAACGTGCCACTTGAACTACGGTAGAGCCTTCTTCTTTGTATTCACCCACCGCCATGTTACTGATAACCAAAGCATCAGCTAAAACCCACGTCGACGCAGTTGCCCCCAATAAGCCCAACATCGCCATACGCAAATTTCGAATCATTTTCTTTTCTGCAAACATTTTCCGAACCTACGCTTAAGGGTTAACACGAATAACAAAGTAGAAATTGGCTTCTTGATTTGGATCTAAACTACTCACCAAAGCGGAAACTTTGTCACCTGAAGATAAATTTGTTCCAGTCGGAACAATGACTGGCGTGCCTACTAGGCTGGTATAGGCTGGGACAACATCATTAAATTGCACATTTTTCACCACGGAACTACCATCATTTTTCAGCGTTAGCTTATACACTACACACTGGTTCGGCTTAACCGAAACCAACTGAGTGGAATAACTTAAAGATGCTAAATTACTGGTTGTACAGCTACTATTCACAGCTTGTGTTTTCAGTAGTTGCAGATGCCCTGTTGCAACCGTGGTTACGTCAGTATTTTTTAAGTTCTCTAAATGAATGCCATTAAAGTCAGAAATCTCGACTAAAATATCAGCCTGACTCACGACCCCTTCCGTTGCAGAAGGCGCTGCTTGAACTTTGAGTAATAACTGAATATCAGCCTGAGCCACTAAACCCGCACTGCCCAAAAGCTGATTTAAACTGGTTGTTGCGCTTATAATTTGGTCTGCACTATCAATTTGACCATTTTTATTCGCATCATAATAAAGGGTATAAACAAAGCCATCATTTTTCAGTGGAACCACTTTCAAATTCACTTGAGAACCAGCGTTTGCACCTTCTGCCATATTGCCCAAATTCTTTAAAGTATGCGCATAGACAATTGTGCCGCCCACACTTACCTGACCTTGCTGATCATTGGTTAACGTGAGTAAGCGTGCCACATTACTTTCAATTTGGTTCTTAATGGAGTCCGCTTGTTGATTGACAGGTGATTGAATCGCAAACCAAATTGGTGCTGTAAAATTCTGTTGGCTTGCATCAACATCAACCACCGCACAATAGCTCTTGCTCGCACCCGCAGCTAAAGTACCTGTATTGGTAATCTGCTTACCCACCGTTTGACAGCTGGCATCTCCCTCATAAAATTTGACGCTAAAACCCGTTTTACTGGTCGGCATGATATTGGCTACATCAATCACGCTAAATGAAGCATACACATTATAGTTATTGGCTTGAGTTGAATTATTCTTTGCCACCAAAGGAAAAACGGCTTTCCCGGAAACCACTTTAACGGTCCGCAAAGGTTGGCCTGCATTATCCACAACACCCACACCTAATCCCGACTGATCGGCGTTGTATAAGTCACTACTGCTGGATGCTGCTGTTAAGCTTGTAATTTGGTTTCGAATTGGGTCAGAGGCGGAACTCGAAGCAATGGATGTCGCAACCACATCAATATTGATATCACTGACACTGCTGGTACAACCCGTAGAAGCAGACACCCCAAGCTGAATTTGTTTCACTGCTGCATTGGAAATTGAACCCGTATCCACTTTACCGTCGCCATTGGTATCTGTGAGTAAGGTTTTTCCATCCTGTGTGTAAAAATTAACTTTGGCACAGCTAGGCAAATTACTTGAGCTATAGCTTAAATTATAAGTATCTGTCGTATTACCAACGTTCCAAACATAGTTGTTAAAGAAAACTTCTTGGCCGGGTTTTAAACTGGCTTGGATCACCAAGTTGTCTGGACTGCTATTCGGGTTGCCTAAGTTCGTTGCTGAACTAGATTTATTATTTAAAACCACACCATAGACAGCCGCCAAGTTATAAATCACGGTATTGGAAAAACTACTTAGTTTTACAGTGGTGTTATCCGTGTCATATTGCACAAAACCTGCTGTGTTTGGAATTTTATTGGCAGCACCTTGTTTGACTTTGGCTTTAAAACTGAGTGTGCCTGATGTGAGTGGTGCAACCGCTGCAATATTCGCTTCGAGACTCTTTCCATCCGCTTTGAGCTGATAAGCAATCCCTGTATTGGCCGATGCTTCTGTATCATTAGCATCGGTTAATGCCGTGGTATTTTGGTTCCAGATTGCTGAACCTGCGACATACTCTAAAGAATCATCCAATACATCTTGTAATACCACACGACGTGTTGCTGTCCCTGTATTTCGATAGGTCAAGGTATAGGTAATCTGATCCCCTATATTTCCTTCGCTTACACTCTGGGCCTTCATCAGTGAAATCACAGCATCATCGACTACGCGAATCGTATCTGTGACTTGTGCAGAAAGCGTCGTATTTTGCTGGCTCACCGCTTTAAGTTCTAAACTACTGAGCTGATTAAACGACACACTGGTCGGAATACTGCCCACTATTACGATAGCTAAAGATTGACCCGCATTGAGCTCAATTGAACCTATCAATAAGTCTTCGGTATTGTCTGGTAAACCATTTTGATCGCGGTCTGCATAGACCTTAACATTACTTAAATCAAAATTATCGCTATTAGTTTGCACCAAGCTAAGTGAATATTGATCAGTCGTGTTACCCGTATTGGTTAACACATGTGGAAGGTTTACCACGCCACCTATCACACCATATTGGTTTTGATTTTGTACTAAAGTTAGTGCATAGGTTTTTTGCACTTCCAATGCCACAGGATTGGAATTAACCAATAAGACATTCCCCATCTCATCAGTATAGTCCCCAGACGCAACGTTAGAAATATAGCTTCCAGGCTGCGGAAATGCGTGTGCTTCTAATGAAAAAAAAAATATAAACGTCAGAGCAGAAAATTTCTTTTTGTTAATTTTCATATGAATTAGCCAGCAAAAGTACAAACTATGTCACAATTCTATACTATTTTGTATCATAGTTGTTATTGTGTTTACACATTTATGAGATAAATTTTGTACAGCGCCATTTCGCAATTTATCCATCATTCAAAGCTGGTCGAACTACAGATATAAATGACCGATATATCCAACTCAACATCCCCCCTTCAGCCACTTACAGCCTCCAAAGCAGAAGGCAGATAAAAGCAAACCCTGATGGCTACCCTATCCGCTTTGCGCAAAAAACAACGCCCAATGAAATTCATTGGGCGTTGATGTGGAACAAGACTCAATCTAATTCAAAACTAAGCCTTCTAGCGAATAAGCTTACAACGTATGTTGATCCTTGACATCTTCAAGAACATCATCGAGCTCTTCTGGATTTTTCATTAAATGTAGAATAGACAAAATCAGCCCACCCCATAAAAATACCATTGAAATAATCATCATCACGATTGCTGAAGTATTCATATATGCTCTCCTAGCGATCTTTCATTTTACTGAGTATGACTGCAACAACAGCACAGAAAATCACACTGCCCCACCCAAAGACGCCTTGTAGACTCATGCTATAAGTATCGTAACCATTTTTCACCAAGTTAAATACAGTCATGCTCAACGTGATTAATAAGATCAGCGAAGTAATAACTGTTAAAGTGAAATCCCAGCCTTTACCCAATTGAATGGTCGAAATACGGTTTACGTGATCACGAAGCTCACGTAAAGCAGAGCGCTTAAACCAAGCCACACTGATAATCGACAACAATGCACCACCGATAATCCCAATATTATTGATAAAGTGATCCACGATATCTACCAATTTAATCGCATTCACACTTGAGAATAAGATCACCGATACCAGTGCACTACCACCACCAATAATGGTCACTGCTTTTTTACGGCTCCATTTTAGCTTGTCCTGCATCGCAGCAATTGGTACTTCCAAGATACTCACCATGGAAGAAATACCTGCGACAAACAATGACGAGAAGAACAACAGACCGAATAAATCAGCACCTGCACCCAAGCTTGAAATGATTTTTGGAAACGCAATAAATGCCAGACCAATACCACCACTGACGACATCTTGTACTTCTTTACCCGCCGCATGTGCCATAAAGCCCAATGCTGCAAAAATACCAATACCCGCCAAGATTTCAGTTGAAGCATTGGCAAAACCAACGATCAGACCCGAACCCGTTAAGTTAGTTTTCGGCTTTAAGTAAGAGGAATATGTCACCATGATCCCGAAGCCAACGGAAAGCGAGAAGAAAGTATGACCATAAGCCGCCAACCACACTTTATAGTCCATCATCGCCGACCAGTTCGGTGTAAAGAATGCATTTAAGCCTTCTGCTGCACCTGGTAAACGGAGCGATTGCACCACTAAAATGGTGAATAAAACAAATAACAGAGGCATGAAAATCTTATTCGATAATTCCACACCTTTTTTCACCCCACCAAACAAAATAATTAAGGTCAGTGCCCAAATTCCCACGATTGGCCAAAATAAATGGCTCACAAACTGTAAATCGAAACCCGTTGCTTTCGACGTTTGTAAGTAGGTATTAAAGAAGAAACTTTCAGGGTCGCTGCCCCAAGCCTGACCAATCGAGAAGTAAACATAGCTTCCCGCCCACGTCAGTACGCTGGCATAGTACAAACCAATGATGATACACACACAGACTTGCCACCAACCTAATGTTTCACCGCCTTTAAACAAAGCCCGATAGGCTTTAGGGGGAGAACCTGTACTGCGATGCCCTGTTGCATAGTCTAAAAATAACAGGGGTAAACCTGCCGTAATCAACGCCAATAAATAGGGGATAAGAAAGGCACCACCGCCATTTTCATAAGCAACATAAGGGAAACGCCAAATATTACCTAAGCCTACAGCCGAACCTACAGCTGCAATAATAAAACCAGATCGTGATGTCCAGTTTTCACGAGTTCCTGACATAAAACACCTAAACCTAGACACTTTTTAACTGCTTTTTATTTGCTTATCTCGCAAGTAAAAAGTGCCATACAATATTAATCTTGAGTGTTTGATTTAGCTTCGACCTTTTGGGTACCCGGTTCTAAATGACAAACAGAGAAGTTTTCACAAGACCTTGGTTAAAGTGTGTCGATTAAACTTCCCTTTTATATGGTTCAACAATACTCACTTTTATAAAAATATTCTGTAATTTCTGCTTCAAATATTCCATTTTTATAATATGTACTGATTCAACCGTTCAATTTATCAGCTTATTTATTGTACTGTTTTGGTTATGAATTAACAAACTTTTTAGAATGATTTGTTTCCGTTATTTATTAGCTAAACTATTTAGAGGAATCACAAAAGCCAAAGTAGCAATGAGCACATCTCATATATTCTAATTATCTCTATTACGCCATATTTGAAAAATATATTTTTCACGTTTTTATTCAAATATTCTCAGAGAAGAAGATAAACCCATGATCATGTGACCTATGTGTTAAAACCATAAACCATTGTCCTCCCCTTTATCTCACCTACATTATTCATATCCTCATTTCTTTAGTATCGAACAGATATTGAGCAGTCCATTTCATTCTGAATAAAATTAAAATTGCTTAAAATAGAAGCTCTCCAACATCAGTAGATCTTCTATGATCCCAAGTTAAACCGCTCCAAAAGCCTATTTATTTACATGAAGAATATCCCTATTTTATGAAAAAATCATTTTTGTCAGTTTAGGCTTACATGCATCGTCGTTAAACCCGCTATGACACACATCGCTCATCACGTATATTTAAAACATCAGGAGACAGGACGTTTCCCAAACGAAAAACAACAATAATCAGTTTGAGCATCAGGATGTGAGATATGACAGGAGTTGTATCTAAGCACTGAAATACAAAGAAACCTCGACAGGATGTCGGGGTTTCTTTTTATCTACCTATATATATTAAAGTTTAATATAGGTTCGAAAGCCTCGGCTTGCATAGTATGAGGCAGCACCATTGTGATAGCTAAATGTCCGCCCATAACGTCGATCACAGAAAATCGCTCCACCCTGTTGGCGTAGTTCATTTGGTGTTTCGACCCAACTGGATGTTTTCAAATCAAAACTGAACAATTGCTGTAAAGCATAATACTGAGATTCAGTCATAAGCATCACAGCATGTTCTTTAACCCAATCCATCACCGTATTTTCAGGAGGATGATCTTTACGCGTGAGTAAAGCCTCCTGGTCATAGCACATACTCCGCCGCCCTTTTGGCGATTCAAGTGCACAGTCAAAGAAATACAATGCTTGAGTATTCGGCAATACAGCCACATCTGGCTCACCACCACTAAGCTCCATGTGATGTAATGACCATAACTTATCTGGCTGCCTTAAAAGTTGTTCATGGATATCTGCCCAGTGGATATGCTCATGACGTTCCATATGTGTCTGAAAGCGTTGGTTCAAAATTTTGAATAGATTATTGGCTTGTTGAGGGTCGAGTTGCTGATGCACTTTAGTCATTCTTCTTATCCTGCTTATTTTAAGCATCTATGAGCATAACATTGGCCATGCAAATTGAGCACATCACTCCCATTACGCTGTTGTTCAAAAATAAAAGGCCCTCTGTTTGAGAGCCTTTTATTTCATTCATATCATCAAGATGGTGCCTTGACTGAACTTGAAACTTTCACTTGAGACGTTACAGTTTCTTCAGCGTTATTCAGACGAATGAAAGAGACGGCAATTGCAGCAATAATTGCTGGAATAGCAACTGCAATAAAGTTCATTTTATGCGGTAGCTCCATTCCCAGCAGCACCCCAATGACAATTGGTCCGACAATCGCACCAACACGCCCAATGCCAGATGCCCAACCTAAACCTGTTGAACGAACAGCCAGCGGATAATACTGCGCTACATAACTGTATAATAAAATACTACAGCCTATCGACGCAGCTCCTGCAAGAGCAACCAATAGATAAATCACAGGCTGGGGTGAATTAAAACCTAAACCAACAAGCGCGACTGCGCCAACAATCAACATACTGATAATGACAGGTTTCAAGTGGAAACGGTCTGCAAGAATACCCCCTCCTGCTGTTCCAATCACCGCACCAATATTCAAAGAAAGTAAAAACATCAAACTACTCCCCATCGAATAACCCGCAGCCATCATTAGTTTTGGTAACCAACTGCCTAAGGCATACACCATCAATAAGCACATGAAAAAGCAGCACCAAAATAAGATAGTGCCTCTAGCACGGCCATTCTTAAACAAGGCAGCGACAGACGCATCTGGCACTTTTGCTTCATTCAAGATTAAAACAGTATTTGGCGACACCGTCTCGTCAGGAACCAAACGTTGAATAATATTACGTGCTTTTTCAGTTTGTTGAGCTTTCACCAAAAAAGTGACTGATTCAGGTAAGAATTTCCATAAAATTGGGATAAAAAGTAATGGAATACCTGCAATGAAGAACATAATTTTCCAGCCAAACGTCGGGGTGAATGCTGCACCTAACAATGCCGCCATAATGCCACCCATGGCATAACCACTAAACATGGCTGTCACCAAAGTGCTGCGAAATTTTTGTGGAGCATATTCCGAAGTCAGCGCAACCAAATTAGGTAACACCCCGCCAATCCCAAGACCAGCAATAAAACGTAAAATACCAAACTCAGTAGGTGTTGATGCAAAACCACCTGCAAACGTGAAACCGCTAAACAAAGTGACACAGATAATAATAACTTTTTTTCGGCCAATTTTATCCGCCAACATCCCAAATAGCATTGCGCCAAACATCATACCTGCTAAAGCGGTACTGGCCAGCATACCAGCCTGTACTGCTGTCATTCCCCACTCTTTCATTAAGAGCGGTAAGGCAACGCCATTAATGGCTAAATCATAACCGTCAAATAAGACGACAAATAAACACCATAAAACAACCGTTAGATGAAAGGGTTTAAACTTCGCCTGATCGATTACAGCATTTACATTCATTGTTGTCGCTGTCATTTTTTCCTCACCTCCAATTGTGAGCTTTATTATAAAAAGTGAATCACTGTTCACTTTTATATAAAATGAATCATTATTCATTTTTTGTCTATAAATAAAGCAATCAAAACTGCACTTTTTGGAAAAACTAGACTAAAGTTGTATAAAAATGCGGTAAAACGATTTGCACTTCTTCAAATTCTTTGATAAATGGTAGATATTTCACATAATTTTAATTTATATAAATGTATTTTTGTATAATTTAGCGCATATTCTCCGCTCTCATTCTCTTCTTTCCTCTATATTTCGCTAACCGCATAATAAAAAAAGCCCCCTAACAATTAAGTTAGGGGGCTTTTGAATAATGAGCTGGCGATGACTTACTCTCACATGGCAAACGCCACACTACCATCAGCGCTAAGAGGTTTCACTTCTGAGT